>NZ_AYWP01000012.1:0-135351 GCF_000502435.1 Mesorhizobium sp. LNHC232B00 | reverse complement strand
ACGCGGGCTGCGCGGGGCTGTCGACGGCGGCAGCGGGCGATGGCGACTTGTCGCCGATCTCGATCGCGGGCGCCGCACCGGGCGCGGGCTCGGCCGTCGCTGCGTCGACCTCCAGGCCAACATCCGCCACCGCCGGCAGGAACTCGGATTCGATTTCGGTGATTGTCGCCTGGATCGACTTGCGGCGCTTGATGGCCATTTCCACGGTCACGCCGGGATTGGCCTGGAGCGCACGGTCGAGCGCGGCAAAGGCCGACCGGTAGACCCGCTCGCGGAACGCGCGGTCCTCGGCATTGCCCTTTTCCAAGGCGTTCCGGATCGCTTTTTCGATCGCGTCCAAGCGAAATCCCTCTGCAAATCGCCTAACCTGGCGTGATGGTTAGCCGCAGGCGACCAATCAATCAACGGGCGGGCAGCCGCATTCTGCCTCGACGGGCTGTCCAAAGTCCATCTTCGCGATATTCCGGCAAACAAAATCGGAATATCGCGGCGATTTTCACGCTCGGGGATGCGTGAACCCGGTTTTCATCGCCATGGACGCTCCTCAACGATTTGCCAAGTCGCATCTTGAATTCGCGGCCGGTTGCGTCTATCACCCAGCCCATCTTGGATGGCTTCGGCCTCCCGGGCCGCTTTAGCTCAGTTGGTAGAGCACCGCATTCGTAATGCGGGGGTCGCGTGTTCGAGTCACGCAAGCGGCACCAAGCTTCACCTTTATCTCCGGTCAGAAATATTGCGCGGAACGCTGCTGCGCATCGACGTGGGACGCGCCGGAACAGGTGCGCCGCCCCGACGTTATGGAGTTGCTGAACAAGGGGCGCACAGTGGCTTCCAAGGCGAAAAGAAGCCCGAGAACGACAGGCGAGCGATCCTCGTTGATGGACGCAGAAGCCGCCGGTCGGGCCTCATCGACGAGCGAAGACGGCAAAACGAGCCTGAAATCGCACCAAACGGACCGGGGCCGCGACGCGGATCGGCCGTCGCAGATCCCACGGCTCGGCTGGAGAGATATTTTCTGGCGGCTCTGGGACGAATTCAACAAGGACCGTGTTCTGCTGGTGGCGGCCGGCGCCACCTTCTATCTGCTCTTGGCTCTGTTCCCGGCGCTGGCGGCATTCATCTCGATTTACGGCTTTGTCGCGGACCCCGTCACGGTGGCCGATCATGTCGCCTATCTCGGCGGCTTGCTGCCGTCGGGCGGGCTCGACCTCATTCGCGATCAACTGCAGGCTTTGGCCAGAGAGAAGCCGAGTGCCTTGGGAACCGGTTTCTTCATCGGCCTCGGCATCGCGCTTTGGAGCGCCAACAGCGGCATGAAGGCACTCTTCGATGCCATGAACATCGCCTATGAAGAGCGCGAGAAACGCAGCTTCATAACGCTCAACCTCATGTCGATCCTGTTCACGATCGGAGCCCTGCTGATCGGCATCGTGCTGTTGCTGACGGTGGGCGTCGTCCCGGCGCTGTTGCGCTACTTCTATCTTGATGCCTGGACGGAGACGCTGGTCGCGGTTTCTCGATGGCCGATCCTGATCGCCACCATGCTGACCGGCGTTTCCCTGCTCTACCGTTTCGGACCAAGCCGGGAACATGCGAAGTGGCGATGGCTTAGCTGGGGAGCCGTGATAGCCACCGTGATTTGGGTCGCCGCATCATGGCTCTTCTCGTTTTACCTGCAACATTTTGCCAACTACAACGCGACTTACGGATCGCTGGGCGCGGTCGTGGGGTTGATGATGTGGACATGGATCTCCGTCATCATTCTGATCGTCGGCGCCGCGATCAATGCGGAGATGGAGCACCAGACGGCCATCGACTCGACCACAGGGCCGCCGCTGCCGATGGGCAAGCGCGGTGCGGTCGTCGCCGACACGTTGGGCAAGATCGCAGATTGATGTGCCGTTACATAACGGTCTGCTGTGCAGTATCCGGAGAACGCGGACGGCTACGCCTGGCAGTGCATTTTCAAGCCGGGCGAAGCATGTCCGCCATTGTCGAGACAAAGGTTTGGTGGGACACTTGGACGTCAGCATGGGAGGTCGAAAATGCCCAACACTTTCAAGACCGGAGACGTCGTCAAGCTGAAGTCGGGAGGCCCGAAGATGACGGTCAGCGACGGTGCCGCTTCCGGCGTGTATCTGTGCCATTGGTTCAACAAGGAAGGCGACGTCTGGACCCCGCAACATGCGGGTTTCAAATCGGACCAGTTGGTGCCCGACGACCAATCGACATAATTCCTGTCCCAGAAGGGGCCGGATCAGGGGTATTCCCACCGCTCTCGGAACCAGCGCTGTCGCGGTGTCGCCGACATTCGGCATGATCGGCACAGGGCGACCGACGGATTTCCGCCGTCGCGGCGTTTAACGGTTGAAGCGTGACCTCGGCACAGGCCGTGGCCAACGCGCCAACCGGAGACGCCGAACCATGATACGCAGTTCGATCTTTGCCGCTGCCTTGAGCCTGCTGACCGTGGCCGCTTTCGCCCAGACTGCGACGCAGCCCCCAGCTACCACGCCCCCTGCCGCCACTCCCCCAGCCACCACGCCCCCAGCCACCACACCGCCCGCTGCCGCGCCGAAGGCTAAGCCCGACCTCACCCTGGCCAAGTTCCAGAAGCGGCGGGAGAAGGCGATCATGGCTGCCGACACGGACGGCGACGGCAAGATCAGCCTGTCGGAATGGGAGGCCTTTCAGGCCAAGCACAACGGCAAGGCCGATCCCGCCAAATCCTTCGCGCGCGTCGATTCCAACCATGACGGCTTCATCGATCGCGCCGAACTCGATGCCTTCTTCGCCAAGCGCTTCGCCAAACTGGACAAGAATGGCGATGGCGTTCTGACGGCCGACGAGAGGCCAGGCCACAAATCCGCTCCCAATCCGGAGCAATGACCAAGAGGCCATGAAGCGTGATGAATATCGGGAGCGCCCCAGCCGATGAGCGCCGATCCGGACGAGGAGTTGGTTCGTCGGGTCGGTGCTGGCGATCCCGCGGCGGTGCAGACGCTCGTCGCGCGCAAGCTGCCGCGCATCCTGTCGCTGGCCGCGCGGATGCTGGGCGACGCGGCGGAGGCCGAGGATGTCGCGCAGGAAACCTTCGTGCGCATCTGGCGTCATGCATCGAGCTGGCGGCGCGGCAATGCACGCTTCGACACCTGGATCCATCGGGTGACGCTCAACCTGTGCTACGACCGGCTGCGTCGGCGCCGCGAATGGGTGACCGACGCTGTGCCGGACGTGGCCGACCCGGCGCCGCTTCCCGACGCCCATCCGAGGGAAGACGCGTTTCGCGTCGAGCAGGCCCTGCAGGCGATCGCGCCGCGCCAGCGCGAGGCGATCGTCCTGGTCTACTATCAGGAGATGTCGAACATAGAGGCGGCCGCGACCCTGGAGATCAGCGTCGATGCCTTGGAAAGCCTGCTTTCGCGCGGCCGGCGGGCCTTGCAGACGATCCTGGCCAGGGATGGTGTCCATGACTGAGAAGGGCATGACTGAGAAAGGCATGACCGAGAAAGGCACGACCACGAATGCGCGGCTTCCGTCGCGCCTTGCTGGCTGGGCACCGGTTTCCATCGTTGCGACACCGCGCGGGGCACGCGGCACCTTTGGGCAAGGGGAAAACAGATGACCGAAGAGAACAGTCAGGCGATGGACGCCAAGCGCTTCGCGACACTGGCCGCGGCCTATGGCAGCGACCTGCGCCGATGGCCGCAAGCCGAACGCGAGGCGGCGACCGCGTTCGCTTCAAGCGAGGCGGGCCAGGCCATTTCGGGGCACGCCGGCAGGCTCGATGCCCTGCTCGACCGCTACAGCGTCCCGCACCCCGGCAAGGCGCTGCACGACGCCATCCTGCGGACTGCCGGCCAACATCTCACCCGGCGTCGGCGCCAGCGGTTCTGGTGGCTGGGGATGGGACTTGCGGGCATCGGTCTTGCCGGCGCCGTCGCGGGGCTGGCCCTGGTGACCGTCGTCACGCCGGAGGTTCAGCCCGACCACTATGTACTCGATGCCAACGCGACGGCGTTCGGCGATGCCGGGCCCGACGGCGAAAACAGCGAGGAAAGCCTATGAGCACGCGCTGGATCCGTGGTCTGGTCATCGCTTCGATTGTACTGAACGTCTTTCTGGCTAGCGCCCTCGTCAGCGGCGCCGTCTGGCTGAGGAATGCCAGGGCAGGCCCGGGTTACTCGCTGGAATCGGCCAGCGGCCGGCTTCCCGACCAGGACCGCAAGGCATTCCGCAGGACGCTGCGTCAGGTCCGCATGGACTCCCGTCAGATCATTCTCGATGGCCAGCAGGCAAGGCAAGAGGCAGCGCAGCTGTTGCAGCAGCCCGTTGTGGACGCCACGGCCCTGTCCGCTGCACTCGAACGCGCACGCAACGCCGATGTGACCGTACGCACCCGGCTTGAACAGGCGATTGTCGGCTTCGCGGCGAATACGTCGCCCGAAAACCGGAGCGTACTGGCGCAGGCGCTGCTGCGCCATGTCGAACGCCGCGCCGCCGCCGCACCAAAAAAATCGCCGTGACGACCGACGGGAAACGGTTTTGACGCCGTTTAATGAGGGAAGGGCCAAGCCTGGCCGATCGCATGATGCGGCAGGCAATCTTCCAACTCGAGCACTCGGAGTTCAACGATGAACCGTCTGACAAAGTATGCAGCTGCTGCCGTCCTGGCCGTTAGTGGAACCGTCGCCGCAGCCGCGACGTCCAATGCAATGCCGATCGTGTCGGTTACCAAACCGGCGGCTCCCGCCCTGGTGGAGCACGTCCGCTGGGGTTGCGGGATAGGATGGCATCCGAACCGTTGGGGTCGCTGCGTGCCGAACCGCGTCGTCGTGCGACCCTTTATCGTCGGCCCGGGCTACCATGTCTGGCATCCGCATCGTCATTGGCACCGCTGGCACCGTCACTGGTAGAAATGTGTGGGCCAGGCGGCTTCGCTGCCTGGCCCCTCCAGCCGAAGAAACTGGATATCTTTGTGGAGCCACGCGCTGCGCGAGTGCTGCAGCGCTGCCCTGATCAGGCGACCTCGACCTCGGCGACCGGCTCTCCCCGCACAAGCCTGGTGACGCCGGCGAAGTCGAGCTTGCCGGAACCAAGCACCGGCACTTTCGGGACGACGCGCACTTCGGTCGGCACCATCAGATCCATGGCGCCATTCGCCTTGGCGAAGGCCAGGAAATCCGAGCGTGTGGCGCCCGGAGCCTCGGTGATCAGGATCAGCTTTTCGCCCTTGCGCGCATCCGCAACCGCCGCGACTGCCGATAACGAACCTTTCCACAATTCACCCGCCAGCGCCTCGACGGCGGCCAGCGAGATCATCTCGCCGCCGATCTTGGCGAAGCGCTTGGCGCGGCCGCGAATGGTGATGAATCCGCCCTCGTCCACCGAGACGACGTCGCCAGTATCATGCCAGCCATCCGGCAGCGGTTCGAGCACGCCCGGCTTCTCGGCGCGAAGATAGCCCGCCATCACGTTGGGCCCGCGCACATGCAGCCGTCCGCCATCGTCGACACCTGGCACCGGATCGAGACGATACTCCATGCCGGGCATGATTTTGCCGACGCTGCCGGACCGGTTGTACATTGGCGTGTTGATGGAGATCACCGGCGCGGTCTCGGTGACGCCATAACCTTCCAGGATACGCACGCCGAACTTTTCCATATAGGTCATGCGGGTCGACGGCTTGACCGGTTCGGCGCCGGCAAAGCAATAGCGTATCGAGCGGAAGTCGTATGGGTGCGCCGAGCGCGCATAGCCGCCGAGGAACGTATCGGTGCCGAAGATGATCGTCGCATTGGATGCATAAATCAGTTCCGGCACGATGCGGTAGTGCAGCGGCGATGGGTAGAAGAAGACCGGTACACCGGAAATCAGCGGCAGCACGGTGCCTGCCGTCAAGCCGAAGGAATGGAAGATCGGCAGGACGTTGAACACCTTGTCGCCCGAGTGGAAGTCGATCCGCGAGGCCGCCTGCGCGGCGTTGGCCAGGATGTTGCGGTGGGTGAGCACGACGCCCTTCGGCGTGCCTTCGGAACCCGAGGTGAACAGGATCACCGCCGGGTCGGTGGCCTTGCGGGCGACCCGTGGCGTGCTCTTGCGCAACAGGCCAAGCAGCTTGTCCTTGAGGCCGATGGTTGCGCGCAGGTCGTCGAGCCAGACGATGTCGACCGACCGGCCCATCTCCTCGATCACGGCGCCGAGCTTGGCCTGTTCGACAAAGGCTCGCGAGGTCAGCACGGTGCGCGCACCGGCCGCTTTGCAGGCGGAGAGGATGTTGGCGGCACCGGCGGTGAAGTTGATCATCGCCGGCACCTTGCCGGCCGACATGACGCCAAGCAGCGTGGCGCACGAGCCGTTGGCGTTGGGCAGCATGATGCCGAGCGTCTGCTGGCCGGCATAAAGGATCTCGAATTTCTCGCCAAGCACGGCGGCCGCCGTCAGCAGCTTGCCATAGCTCAACGAGCCGGTGACCGGGTCCTGCACGGCGAGCCGTTTCATGCCGCGCTCATTCGCGGTCAGGATGACCTTTTCCAGCACCGTCTTGTCGATGTCCTGGGTGCGGAAGACGAGATCCGACATGACCTGATAGAGGGCAGCGCCCGCCGCGGCGCGCCGCTGGCGGCCCCTCAGCTCCGGCGCCACTTCCAGCTTGACCGGTTCCAGTATGGTCACCTTGACCTTCGGGAACAGGCGGCGGCGCACATGCTGCGACGTCAGCCGGGAGAATGGGCTTTTCTCCAGCCCATCGATGCGGATCGGCACGACCATCGAGCCGGTCTTGTCCGCCACCATGGCAGCGCCGTCATAGACCTTCATCAGCCCGCCGGTGACGGTGATGCGGCCTTCGGGGAAGATGACCAGCGGATCGCCGCCCTGGACGATCTTGATCAGCGTGCGGGTCGACATCGGCTTGGCCGGGTTGAGCGGCAAGGCGCGGGCGAGCTTCATGAACGGCTTCATCCACCAGGCCTGGGCAATGGTGTAGTCGATGGCGAAGACCGGCTCCTCGTCGGTCAGCGTCAGCGCCAGCGGACCGTCGAGGAAGCTGACATGGTTGAGTGCCAGGATCGGTGCCTTGCCGGCCGCCTTGAGGTTTTCCATGCCCTCTATCTCCAGGCGCAGGAAGGCGCGGAACAGGATGGAGACGAAGTCGCGGAAGGCGTTGGTCGGCAGATATTTCAGCATCAGCCAGGCGGCGACTGCGTTAGCCGCGGCGAGGCCGAAGAGGATGCCGCCGGTGGAGACTTTCGTCTGGATCAAGGCGACAACGATACCGCCCACCGTCATGAAGCCGGCATTGACGATGCTCACGGCTGCGACGACGCGGGCGCGGCGCGCTTCGGGCGACCAGGCCTGCACGGCGGCGAAGGTCGGCACCACCAGGAAGGCGCTGGCGATGGCCATGCCGGCAAGGTCGATCGCGACGCGGATCGTGTTCGGACCGGCGAAGAATGCGCTAAGGGTTTCCGCCTTGGGCGAAGGCTGCATGCTCCAGATGGTCCAGGCCAAATGCAGGCCGAACAACGCCAGCAGCGCCGTGCCGACGGGAGCGGGCAAGAGCACGATGCGCCCCTGCGACATCCATGCGGCAATGGCCGAGCCAATGGCGATCGAGACGGCGAAGACAGCGAGATAGGCGGTGACCGCGATCTCGTTGCCGCCGAGCGAATCCTTGATCAAGGTCGGCAGGATCGAAAGCACGATGGCGCCGATCAGCCAGAACCACGACGTCATCAGTCCGGCGCGCCAGATCCGCTTGTCGGTGCGCAGTTCCGAGACCTGACGCCAGGTCGAGCGGAAGATGTTCTTGTCGATGACGAGGTCGGGCGCCGCCGAACCCGTTGCCGGAATGTAGCGGCTGACGAACCAGCAACCGACGGCCAGGGCCATCATGATCGGCCCGAACACGGTGACGCCGATGCCATCGGCCGAGACGACGCCGCCAGCAATGGTGCCGCCGAGGATGGCGGCAAACGTGGCCGACTCGATCCAGGCGTTGGCCTTGGGCAGTTCCTTGCGCTCGAGATGATCAGGCAGGATGCCGTATTTGATCGGCCCGAACAGTGCCGAGATGATGCCGAACATCAGCAGCGCCGTCATCAGCACCGGGATGGACGACAGCGCGATGCCGGCGACGGAGACTGCCGCCGCTGCGATCTCGGCGAATTTCAGCCGCCGCGCGATCAGCGCCTTGTCGAAGCGGTCGGCGATCTCGCCGCCAAGCGCTGACAACAACAGGAAGGGGGCCATGAAGACTGCCCCGGCGAGCGTGACCAGGGAAGCCGCCTGGTCGGCGGCCAGCGTGAAAAGGATCAGGAACACCAATGTGTTCTTGAGGAAATTGTCGTTGAAAGCGGACAGGAACTGCGTCCAGAACAGAGGCGCAAAGCGCCGGGACAACATCAGATGCGTGTTCATGGCGATTTCCATTTGGCGGAACCCTGCGACAGCGAGTGTCGGTGGGCCCTACGGGTTGCAGGCGCTGTTTCGATCTAAGTGATAGTCGTGAGCTGGTTAAACTTCCTTACTGCGATCGATGCCCATCAAATGAACATCGTTCATAATCGCACTCTACCACGTCTTGAACATTGTTCAAGCAGAAAATGAACAGCGTTCACCGCCGTTGAAAACGGAAGCGGCGGCCGGTGAGGTCTGTCAGGAATTAGGGCGTCCCAGGTGCCGAATCTGGCCCCAGCGTGGCGACCGTCTTCAACGCGCCGTCGAGCATGTCGCCCTTCTCGTCCTTCAGCGCCATCTCGCGCAGGCGGCGGATCCAGTCGGCGGCATCGTGCCGGCCCTTGAGCAGGTCGAGCGCCGACAGCACGCGGTCGAATTTCGACTGGGCGCGGACGTGGGTGTCGCTGTAACCCTTGATCAGCCGGCGGCAATTGAGGATCTCGACGGCCAGCGCATAGTCGGCCGGTACATGACTGAGCGCTAGCGCATACCAGCCTTCCAGATGGGCAAGTTCCACCTGATGGCGCAGCAGGCTCCGGCGCCAGCGGCGCAGGCCGCCGATGAACCAGAGTGCCGCAAAGCCGGCAAAGCTGTCGGTGCGGATGCGGCGGCCGTGGTTGATGCGGCGGTCGAGAAAGGCGGCAAGCTTCGGCCGGTTCTCGATATAGCTGCCGAGCCCCGCCGGCAGCGTGCCGCAGAACTCCTCGATGCGCGGATGGAAATATTCGGTCACCTGCAGGATCGAGCCGTCCTTGACGCCAACCTCGCGGCGCACACGTTTGTCGCGCGTCGAGCGCGTCTTCAGATCGGCGACGCGGATCATGTCGTCGTAGCACATTGCGTTGGCGAGATGCTTTGCCGCCGCGATCGACAAAGCGTGGCCATGTCCGGCGCCGTCCAGCGCGATGGCCATGTCCAGCCGGTCGAGATACTCGCGCCCGTAGGCGATGTCCTGGTAGTCGACCACCTTTCTCAGGCCCCGGAGCGCCATGTCGCGCATGGCGACTGGTATCAGGTCGATGCGGGCGGCCAAGGCCTGCCAGCCTTGCAGCAGGCTTTGCGGACCACTGACGCGCCCTGCACCCAGGGCGGATTCGACAATCGCCGGCTCCGACGGCTTTGGCGCAGGCGCCGCCGCGCCACGCGCGCGGTCAAACGCGGCGCCAAAAGCGGCAAGGCTGGCTTTCACGCCCCGGCCGCCAGCTCCGATCGCCTGCTCGTAACTTTCCTTCGTGAACGGAAGAGCATCGGACCCCGCCAGAGCACCGAGCAGGCTGGCTGAGATCATCGAGCCGTTGTCGGCGGCGATCTTCTCCATATCGAAGGCGATGAAGCGCTTCGATGCCGCCTCCGCCGTGGCGTGCACCTTGAACGACGAGGCCCGGCCGTCGCCCGGCTCGATCTTTTCCGACACGGCGGCGATGCGGTGCGAGGAGGCGATCAGCGTGGTGCGCTCTGGCGTGACGAAGCCACGGATGATGGCGCGGCCGGCCTCCATCAATTCGGCGGCGATCAGGACATCGACATCGCCTTGCGACGGCGACAGCGCGAAGACCGGAAGCCGGCCAGTGTCACGGGCCATTTCGACATAGTAGATGGTGGCGCCGGTGCGCTGTGCCACGCCGGCGACCGAGGTCGATTGCGCGACATAGCCATTGCGCTCGGCAACGTCGGTGATCCAGTCGGCCAGCACGCCGCCGCCCTGGCCGCCGACAGCCAGCACGGCGAGCTTGATGACGCGCTCGTCATCCTGGGCGCCGGGGCGGGCGCGGAATGGCGGCACGGCGTCAAGCATCGGCGAAGGTCAGCCGCCGGCTTTCGCGGCGGCGCTGCAACAGGCCGATGGTGGCGCGGCGGCAGGCTTCGAGGAAGCGATCCCAACGGCTCGGATTGTGCACGACATCGGCGCGGTAGAAGGACGGGCACAGCACCGCCGCATCGGCGACCTCGCCGCAGTTGCCGCAGCCGACACAGTTCTGGTCGATCGATGCCACCGGATCGTCGCGCAGCGGATCGTCGAGCGACTTCACCGACAGCGATGGGCAACCGGAGAGCCGCATGCAGGCGTGATCGCCGGTGCAGATGTCCTCGTCGACGCCGAACTTCGGTTTGATCACCCGCTCGCCGCCCTTGATCGCCTTGTCGACCAGCGGCTTTTCACGGCGCTGCCGGTTCAGCATGCATTCGGATGAGGCGACGATGACCTTCGGCCCCTTCTCCTCCGTCGTCAGCGCCTCGCGCAACGTGTCCTGCATCTTGCCTACATCATAGGTGCGGTCGACATGGCGCAGCCATTTGACGCCCATGCCCTTCACCGCCTCGGTGATCGGATGTTTCGTCGACTTGGTCTTGTTGCCAGCGCGCGACGAGAGGATGTCCTGGCCGCCGGTGGCGGCCGAATAGAAGTTATCGACGATGACGATGACGCCGTCATTCTTGTTGAACACCGCGTTGCCGATCGAGGAGGTCAAGCCGTTGTGCCAGAAGCCGCCGTCGCCGACGAAGGAGATCGAACGGCGCTTGGCGTCCGGCGAATTGAACGCGGAGGCCGAGGCAGGCCCCAGCCCATAGCCCATGGTGGTGGCGCCCAATTCGAAAGGCGGCATGATCGAGAACAAATGGCAGCCGATGTCGGAAGCGATGTGGTGCTTGCCCAACTCCTGTTCGACCAGCTTGGTCGCGGCGAAGATCGGCCGCTCCGGGCAACCGATGCAGAAGCCCGGCGGACGGCCCGGCACGACGTTGATCAGGTCCGCGGTGTCGACGCCGTCGCCGACCTTGTTGGGCGCGCGCACTTCGCCAGGCAAAAGATGCGGCGCCTCGGCGCGCAGGAAGGCGCCGATGCCGTCGAGCATGACCTGGCCGGTGTATTCGCCGGCCATCGGCAGGTGCTCCTTGCCGACCAGCCTGGTGCCACGTCCCGCCTTGTGCAGCATGGCCGCAAAGGCCTGTTCGATGTAATTGGGCTGGCCTTCCTCGACGACCAGCACCGCCTGCTTGCCCTCGCAGAACGACAGGAACTCGCCGTCGATCAGCGGATAGACGGCGTTGAGCACGTAGAGCGGCACGTCGGTGTCGCCGTAAGTGTCGGCAAGGCCGAGCCGCTGCAGCGCGCGGATGACCGAATTGTACATGCCGCCCTGCATGACGATGCCGACCGAGCCGTGGTCCGAGCCGAAGAATTCGTTGATCTTGTTCCTGGTGATGAAATCCACCGCCGCCGGCCAGCGTTTTTGCACCTTCTCCTTCTCGTGCAGGAAGGAGGCGGGCGGCAGCACGATACGGCCGGTGTCGCGGCGCGGCGCTTCCAGCGCGTCGGCCACCGTCATCGGCGGCCGCTTGTTGTCCTTGGCGATGAAATGGCCGTGGACGTGGCAGCAGCGGATGCGGACCTGCAGCATGACCGGCGTGTTGGAGATTTCGGACAGCTCAAAACCGTCCTCAACCGCCTTGACGATCGACGGCAGGTTCGGACGCGGGTCGAGCAGCCAGACCTGGCTCTTCATGGCGAAGGCATGGCTGCGCTCCTGCATGATCGAGGAGCCCTCGCCATAATCCTCGCCGACGATGATCAGCGCGCCGCCGGTGACGCCGCCGGACGCCAGATTGGCCAACGCATCGGAGGCGACATTGGTGCCGACGGTCGACTTGAAGGTGGCGGCGCCACGGATCGGATAATGCACCGAGGCGGCGAGCATGGCGGTGGCGGTGGCCTCCGAGGCGCTGGCCTCGAAATGGACGCCGAGCTCGCCCAGAATGTCCTGCGCGTCGGCCAGCACGTCCATCAGGTGGCTGATCGGCGCTCCCTGATAGCCGCCGACATAGCCGACGCCGCATTGCAGCAGCGCCTTGGTGATGGCGAGAATGCCCTCGCCCGCGAATTCCTCGCCGGCGCCGAGCCTGAGCTTTTCAACTTCCTTGGCAAAAGACCGTTCGGCCATCTCTGCCTCCTTCCGTTGCCGCCGAAATTGGCGGCGTCCATCTAAAGTCCTTGTTTATGCATGTCGTTTCCCCAAACCCGATCCAGTTTTGGGCGACATGCATCAGATGTCGTGCTTGCGAATGTTCTTCAGCATCTTCTGCAGCGTGGCGATGAGGGCCGCATATTCGGCATCGTCGACATCGTCGAACATCGCCTCGAATGCGTCATGCATGGCCGGCCAGGCGCGGGCGAACTCGGCGCGGCCATCGTCGGTCAGGAACACATGGCGGATGCGGCTGTCGGTGACGCCTTGCTCACGCCGCACGAGGCCCTGGCCTTCCAGCGTGTCGAGCGTGCGGCTCAAGGTCGATTGCTCGATCACCGTATAGACCGAAAGGTCGTTGACGGTGATGCCGTCGGTGACCGACAGCACGGCAAGCGTGCGGACCTGCGGAATGGTCAGGCCCTGCTTGCGGAAATCGTCGCGCAAGGTGGCGTTGTAGCGACCCATGATGCGGTTCATCAGGTAGGGCGCGAATTGCTGCAGGCCGATCTGCCCGAGCGTCGAGATGCGCTGGCGCTTTTCGGCGACCTTCTCGTCCATCACAGCCTCCCCGCCAACAGGAAGCCGGAACCGCCGCCAAGGCCGGCACCAGGATGGGTCGAGGCCCCGATATGGTAGAGGTTCTTGATGCCGGTCTGATGGTTGCGGCTGGTCTTGAACGGCCGCCACAGGAAGGACTGGTCGAGGGCCGACGAACCGCCATAGGGATCGCCGCCGACCAGATTGATGTTCATCGCTTCAAGATCGGCCGGCGAATAGGCGCGGCGCGCGATGATGCTGTCCTTGAAGCCGTCGATGTGGCTGGCGAGGATCGCTTCGGCGCGATCGGCATAGGCCTCGCGCAACGCGTCGGTCCATTGCCCGTCGGCCGGGGCCTGCAGTTTGCCCGCCGCGTCGCCCTTGATGTGTCGGGGCGCCTCGGGCAGCTGCAGCCACAGGATCGCCTTGCCCTCCGGGCAGCGCGACGGGTCGAGCGCGTGCGGCTGGCCAACGCAGATGGTCGGCACGTCCGGCAGTATGCCGCGCGCTGCCTCGTTGCAGGCCTTCGAGACGCCGTCCAGTCCAGGCGTCAGATGCAGCAGCGCCACCTTGTCGAGCCCTTCGCCGCGCCATGCAGGCGGCTTGTCGAGGGCATAGTGGATCTGGAAATTGCCCTTGCCGTAGCGATACTTTTGCGTCGCCTCGACATCGGCCTTGGGCGCCTCGGCGCCGAGCAGCCGGCCATAGAGCTGCGTTGGCGTCACCGAGCAGATGACGCTCTTGCTGGCATGGACCGTTTCGCCCGAGGCCAGCCGCACGCCGGTGGCGCGGCCGCCAGCCAGGATGATCGAGGCAACGTCGGCTTCGGTGGAGATGACGCCGCCGCGCTCGGTGATCAGCGCCTCGAAGGCTGACAGCAGGTTCTTCGCCCCGCCCTTGACGATGGGCGCGCCGGCGGCTTCCAGCGCGAAGGCGATCACCTTGGCGATCTGGCCGGAGAACGCATCTTCAGGCCCGAGCCCGGCATGCAGCACCCAGGGCGCCCACAGCGCGCGGATGGTCTCGGACTGGTAAGTGCTTTCCAGCCAGCCGCGCGCCGGCACCAAAGCTTCGCCGAGAAAGGCGCCAAGGCCACGCGGACCACGCCGCCAGGCATCGCCGGCCAGCAGCTTCGCCGTCGGATAGGACCACAGGCTGCCGCCGAGCAGGCCGAACAAAAGGCCGGCATTGCGCTCGATGCCGACGACGTCGTCGGCGTGGCGGTCGCCGTCACCAGCCGCGATCGCGTTGAGCGCGGCGACATTGGCGGCGCGGTCGGTGCCGAGCACGGCATGGCTGCCGTCCGGCCGCAGCACGCCGGTCGGCGTGCCGGTGTGGCAGAATTCCAGTCCGTGCCGGGCGAGATCGGCGCCCAGTGCCGCAAAGGCCGGCGAGGTGATGAACAGCACGAATGTCGTCGCCATTACGTCGTGGATGAAGCCGGGCGCGGTGATCTCCTCGGTGCGCATGCAGCCACCAATGCGGTCGTTGCGCTCGAGCACCAGCACCTTCGCGCCCTTGCCGCCCAGCATGGCCGCGCAGACCAGCGCGTTGATGCCGCTGCCGACGATGATGTGATCGGGGGCTTTCATCGGGGGTTTCCAGTGGGCAGCAGGTAGGCTTGCGAGGTCAGCGCTCTACGGCGCCCCCCTCTGTCCTGCCGGACATCTCCCCCTCTTGGGGGGAGATTGGCAGCTTCGGCGCTCTGGTCATTCTTGCAACATCGTGGATTGGCGAAAACAATCGTGAAGGCCAATCTCCCCCCTTGAGGGGGAGATGTCCGGCAGGACAGAGGGGGGCGCCGTAGAGTGGCGGCGTTGCAAGCCTGCCACCCCTCACCTGTCACCAACGCATCGCCTTCACCCATGATCTTCTCCCGAAGACCCATCTCGCTCTATTTTCCCGACACCAGCGCCAGGGCGCGGATCGGGCTGCCGGTGCCGTGCTCGATCTTCAGCGGCGCGGCGATCAGGATGGCGCCTTTCGGCGGCAGCTGGTCGAGGTTGCAGAGGCTGGCCAGCCCGTAGCGGTTGGCCTTGTGCATCAGCGTATGCGCCGGGAACGGCGGCTCCATGCCGCCGGCCTTGCCGGCATCGGTGCCGATCGTCTCCGAGCCCCAGCCCTTGATGTTCTTGCCGATCAGGAACTGAATGGCTTCCGCCGTCGGGCCGGGCGTGTGCGGTCCGGTCTCGTTGGCGTTGAGGAACTCGGCTTCCGAGCCGTTGCGCTTGTACCAGTCGGTGCGCATCACCACCCATTCGCCGGCATTGATCGCGCCATGCTTGGCTTCCCATGCCTGGATGTGGTCGACGGTGAGCAGGAAATCATGGTCGGCCGCGGCTTCCTTCGAGCAGTCGATGACGTTGACCGGGCCGACGAAGTTCTGTGCCGGAATGGTGTCGGTGGCGCCGTCCGGATAGTCCTTGCCGCTGATCCAATGCTGCGGCGCATCGAAATGGGTGCCCGAATGCTCGCCGAGCTTCAGCCAGTTCCAGGCCCACCATGGGCCGTTCTTGTCATAGCGGGAGATGTTGTGGATCTCGACCTTCGGCGTGTCGACGGCAAGCTCCGGCGGCAGCTTGATCAAGGGCGTATCCGGCCCGAGCGGCGCCGACAGGTCGACCACCCTGATGGCGCCTGAAAGCAACTGGCCGGCGACCTCGCCGAGGAGTTTTTGGGTGTCCATGGTCTCTGTTCCCTCTTTTCGGTGATGATCAAGGCTCGTCTCGGCCCTTAATATCCTACTAGACGAAAACATATGCATCTGCAATTATCTTTAAGCATAAAGGAAATGGGAACGGGGCGTGAGCGAGTTCGACGCCATCTTTGTCGGGGCGGGCCACAACAGTCTGGCATGCGCCGCGCATTTGGCGCTCAAAGGTTGGAAAACCGGGATTTTCGAGTGCAGCGCAGCAATCGGCGGCGCCGTCCAGACGCGCGAATATACGCTTCCCGGCTTTCGCCACGATTTCGGCGCGATGAATCTCAGCCTGTTCGCCGGCTCCGCCTTCCACCGAAAATATGCAAATGAATTGAAAGCCCAAAGGCTGGAGTTCGCGCCGGTCGCCGACTGTTTCGCCAGCGCCTTTCCGGACGGACGCTGGTTCGGCGTCAGCAACGACCTGGAGAAGACCGCGAGCCGCATGGCCGCCTTCTCGGCCGCCGATGCCGCGACATGGCGCCGACTGGTTGCCGCCTTCCCGGCCGAGGCCGAGCATCTGTTCCGGCTGCTGGGCTCGCCGATGAGCGCCCGCGCACTGGCCGGCACGGCGTGGAACCTGTGGCGCAAGAAGGGCATTGCCGGCGCGCTCGACACTGGCCGGCTGCTGTTGTCCTCACCCCGCGCCTGGCTTGAGGAAAACTTCGAGTCGCCGCATGTGCGGGCGACGCTCGCCACCTGGGGCATGCATCTCGACTTCGCGCCGGACATCGCCGGCGGCGCGGTCTTCCCCTATCTGGAATCGATGGCCAACCAGAGCTTCGGCATGGTGCTCGGCAAGGGCGGCGCCGACACCATCATCCGGGCGCTCTCGGGCATGGTGACCTCCGCCGGCGGCAGGATCGTCACCGGCGCCGAGGTGACGGAAATCACGGTTTCAGCCGGCAAGGCGACCGGTGTGCGGCTCGCTTCGGGTGAAACGCATGCAGCCACCAAGGCGGTCATCGCCGGCGTCGCGCCCAAGGCGCTGACCGGCAAGCTGCTGCCGAACGGTTCGGGCGATGCCGGCTTCGACACGGCGATGCAGAAATTCCGCCATGCGCCGGGCACGATGATGATCCACCTGGCGCTCGACGGCTTGCCGGACTGGCGCGCGGGATCAGAACTTCGGCAGTTCGCCTATGTGCATCTGTCGCCGTCGCTCGACGCCATGTCGCGCACCTACCAGCAGGCGATGGCAGGCATGCTGCCGGAGGAACCAGTGCTGGTCGTCGGCCAGCCTACAGCGATCGATTCGTCGCGCGCGCCCCAGGGCAAACATGTGCTGTGGGTGCAGGTGCGCATGCTGCCGGCCGAAATCCTCGGCGATGCCGCCGGCAAGATCGCGCCCGCGCATTGGGACCAGATCAAGGATGTCTACGCCGACCGCGTGCTCGACATCATCGAGACCTATGCGCCCGGCCTGCGGAGCAAAATCCTCGGCCGGGCGGTGTTTTCGCCCATCGACCTCGAACGCGAGAACCCGAACCTCGTCGGCGGCGACCAGGTCTGCGGCAGCCATCATCTGGCGCAGAATTTCCTGTTCCGCCCGGCGCGCGGCTATGCCGGCTGGAACACGCCGGTCGCCAATTTGCATCTCACCGGGGCCGCGACATGGCCCGGTGCGGGCACCGGTGCGGCCTCGGGCTTCATGCTGGCGCAACAGCTTGGCGGGAGGTAGGCCCGAAGATTTTATGGAGGCGACGGGAGGCAAGGCGCTGCTGCCCACGAAGCCTGAGACAATGAACCGACACCGCCGCGCAACGACAATAACCAACAAGGGGAACGACCATGACAATCAACAGACGCGAATTGCTCGGATACAGTGCCGCGGCACTCGGCGTGGCCGCAATTGGCCTGCCACAGATCGCCAAGGCTGCCGGCGAACTGACCATCGCCTATAACGTCAACCTGCCGTCCTGGGATCCGACGACCGGCCCTTCGGCGGTCAACCCGACGATCCAGGGCCTCTACCAGTCGGTGTTCGACCAGTTCATCCCGCAGAAGCCGGACCTGTCCTTCGCGCCGGGCCTGCTTACCGAATGGGGCTGGAACGACGACCGCACCAAGGTGATGATGACGGTGCGCGAAGGCGTCAAATGGCATGACGGCTCGCCTTTCACGCCCGAGGACGTGGTGTGGTCGCTGCAGCGGGCGGGCGACGAAAAGACCGGCAACCCGATCCAGTTCGTCTGGAAGAACGTCAACAACTTCAAGATCGACGGCAACAAGATCACCGGCGATGTCGTGCAGTTCGACCCGGTCTATTTCAAATGGATGTCGTTCCTGACCGGCTACATCCTGCCCAAGGCCTATTACGAGAAGGTCGGCGCCGAAGGCTTCGAGAAAGCGCCGATCGGCACCGGCCCCTACATGGTCGAGAAGTTCGAGCGCAATGCCTTCCTGCGGCTGAAGGCTAATCCGACCTACTGGGGCGGCAAGCCGGCCTTCGAGAATGTGACGATCAAGTTCGTCGCCGATGCGGCGAGCCGCGTCGCCGAGATCGAGTCCGGCTCCTCGCAGGTGACGCTCGAAATCCCCTATGAGGAGTATGACCGGCTGATCGCCAAGGACGGACTTGCCGGCTCGTGCAAGCCGGTTTCCGACATCGGCATGATCTTCTTCAACGACATTGAAGCGATGCTGGACAAGAATGTCCGCCAAGCCGCCGTCATGGCGGTGGACAAGGAGCTTCTGGTCAAGCGGCTACTGCGAGGCTATGGCCAGCCGATCGCTACGCTGGAGACACCGGAGTACACGGCCTTCGACGCCTCGATCAAGGTCGAGCACAATCCGGAAAAGGCCAAGGAATTGCTGGCGGCCTCGGGCTATTCGCCGGAGAAGCCGGTCAAGTTCACCATCCAGACGACCAAGGGCTTCAAGCCCAAGGACTATGAGATGATCCAGGCGATCGTCGGCATGTGGCGCAAGGTTGGCATCGAGGCGACGATCGAGGTCTACGAAATCGCCAAGCACTACGAGTTGCGCGCCGCCGACAAGCTGGCGCCGGCCGCCTTCTACAATTGGGGCAACGCCATCGGCGACCCAACCACTTCGACCGGCTTTGCCATGTATGGCCCGAGCCCGCACTCCGTGTGGGACAGCCAGGACCTGATCGACATGATCAACCCGCTATGGGGCGAGAAGGACGAGGCCAAGCGCATCGCCGGCTGGAAGGCGGTCGACAAATACATCGCCGAGCAGGCCTATGTGCTGCCGCTGATGCAGTACGCGCAGCCGATCGTGCATGCCAAGGGCGTCAACGTGGTCCAGCATGTGTCCGGCGCCCTTCTGCCGGCCTTGATGACCCCGGCCTGAGGCAAGCTAGGAGGCATGCCGTCGCAAAGACGGCGTGCCTCTCCAACTTACGCAGGCCCCCTCATCCGGCCCTTCGGGCCACCTTCTCCCCGCCGGGAAGAAGGAACGGGCGCAGCCATCCGTGACCTCTTGTCCCCTCGGGAAAAGGTGGCCGCGAAGCGGCCGGATGAGGGGGCCGTTCGTTCCATCAGTCGCTTATACGCACTGGAGTTACGCCGGCATGCTCCTGCAACGCTTCCTGATCCGTCTTTTGACGATGCTGATCACGCTGTTCGGCGTGGCCGTCGTCGTGTTCGTCGTGATCCGCGTCGCGCCCGGCGATCCGATCGCGATGATGCTGCCGCCCGGCGCGACCGATGCCGACATTGCCCGGTTGCGGGCGCTCTATGGGCTCGACAAGACGATCGTGCAGCAATTCTTCATCTGGCTGTCCGGCGTGGTCCGGGGCGATTTCGGCACCTCGATTTCGCTCAGGCAAGACGTGCTCGGCCTTGTCTTCAACCGGCTGCCGGCGACGCTGGAACTCGCCATCGTCGCGCTCGTCATGGCGGTGGCGCTCGGCGGCACGACGGCGATCCTAGGCGCCCGCGAACGCGGCACGGCGGTCGAGGCCGGCATCGACATCGCCAGCGGGGCGGCACTGTCCATTCCCGACTTCCTGTGGGGCCTTGTGCTGATCCTTTTGTTCGGCGTGCTGGTGCCGATCTTCGACATTTCCGGCCGCGTGTCGCCGCAGCTCGACCTGCCCTTCGTCACCCAGTTCTATCTGTTCGAGAGCATTTTACGCCTGCGTTTCGACCTGACCTGGGATCTGCTGAAGCACATGCTGATGCCGGCTGTGGCCTTGGCGCTGCCGCTGGCCGCGATCATCTCGCAGCTGCTGAAGCAGTCGCTGAAGGAAGTGCTCGACCTCGACTATGTCGTGCTGGCGCGGGTGAAGGGATTTTCGGAAACGCAGGTCATCCTGCGCGAGGCGCTGAAGAACGCCGCTTTGCCGACGCTGACCCTGGTCGGCGTGCAGTTCACCTTCCTGATCGGCGGCACGGTCATCGTCGAACGGCTGTTTTCCTATGAGGGCCTCGGCAATATGGCGATCGACGCCGTCATCAACCGCGACCTGCCGCTGATCCAGGGCATCGTGCTGGTCTTCGCGCTGCTGTTCGTGCTGATCAATCTCGCTGTCGACATGATGTATGCGCTGCTCAATCCGAGGCTGCGCCATGGATGAGGCGCGCGCCCCGAGACGCGCTGTCTCGCCACGCCTGTGGCTCGCCGGCGGCTGGCTGCTGCTGGCGCTGCTGGCGGCGATCTTCGCACCGCTGGTCGCGCCGCAGGATCCGCTGGCGCAGGATCTGATGCTGGAGCGGCTGCCGCCGTTCTGGATCGATGGCGCCGAACCCGGCTATTGGCTCGGCACCGACAGCCTCGGCCGCGATCTGTTGTCGCGGCTGATCTTCGGCGGACGCATCGCCTTCATCGTCGCCTTTGCCGCAGCGATCGCCGCCTGCCTGGTCGGCTCGACGCTCGGACTGATCGCCGGCTATTTCGGCGGCTGGGCCGACCGCATCATCTCGCGCATCGTCGATGTCTGGATGGCGTTCCCGCCGGTGCTGTTCGCCATCCTTTTGGTGGCCGTGCTCGGTACCGGCCTCAGCTCCGTCATCATCGCCATTGCCGTCATCGACTGGACGCGTTTTTGCCGGGTGATCCGGGCCGAGACGATGGGCCAGTCGCGCATGGACTATGTCGAGAATGCCCGCATCGCCGGCTATGGCCGCATCGGCATCATGCTGCGCGAAGTGCTGCCCAATGTGGTGCCTTCGATCGTGGCCCTGCTGTCGCTGGAAATGGGCATCGCCGTCATCGTCGAGGCGATCCTGTCCTTCGTCAATCTGTCGATCTCGACCGATGATCCGACCTGGGGCGGCATCATCGCCGAGGGCCGGCTGTCGATCCATCAGGCCTGGTGGGTTCTGGTGTTTCCGCTGGTCACGCTGATCCTCACCGTGCTGTCGTTCAGCCAGTTTGGCGAAGCGCTGAAGACGCGTTTCGACCCGGTGCTGCGATGAGCGCCAGTCTCGATATCGCCAATCTGAGCGCCCTGCTGCCGAACGGCCAGCGCGTGCTGCGTTCGGTTTCGCTCTCCGTGCAGCCTGGCGAGGTCCGCGCGCTGGTCGGCGAGAGTGGCGCCGGCAAGACGATGATCGGCAAGGCGGTGCTCGGTGTCCTGCCGTCGAGCGTGCGCATCGTCGAAGGCGACATGCGGCTCGAGGGCGAGGATCTTGGCAAGCTAGCGCCCAAGGCACGGCGCACGCTGATCGGCGCCCGGACGGCGCTGATCCCGCAGGATCCATTGACGGCGCTCAACCCGTCACGCCGCATCGGCTCGCAGATGACCGACCGGCTGGTGCGCATTCTCGGCTGGAGTGCAGAGAAGGCCAACACCCGAATTCGCCAGTTGCTGGACGAGGTGCAGATCCGCGACCCCGACCGGGTGCTGAAAAGCTATCCACATGAATTGTCCGGCGGGATGCGCCAGCGCGTGCTGATCGCCGCAGCCTTCGCCGCCGAGCCAAGGCTGATCGTCGCCGACGAGCCGACCACTGCGCTCGACGTCACCGTGCAGAAGCAGATCCTGCGGTTGATCGCGCAATTGCAGCGCGAACACGGCACGGCGATCCTGTTCGTTACTCATGACCTCGGCGTCGTCGCCAAGATCAGCCAGAAAGTGTCGGTGCTTTATGCCGGCAAGGTGGTGGAAGAGGCCGATACGGCTGCTCTGTTCGCCGCGCCGCAGCATCCCTACACACGGGCGCTGATGGCTGCCACGCCGCGCTACACGGACCCGCTCGCCTCGCTGAAACCGGTGGACGAGACGGTGCTGGCCGGGCTCGCCGCCGAGATCTCCGCCGCCGACCAGGCCTGGAGGCGACCGCATGGCTGAGCCGTTGTTTTCCGTGCGCGGGCTGAAGGTCGCGCTGCCCGACATGACGCGCAAGCCGCTGATCGGCCGCGCGCCGCTGGCCGAAATCCTGAAAGGGCTGGACTTCGACCTGCCCCAGGGATCGGTAACCGGCATCGTCGGCGAATCCGGTTCCGGCAAGTCGACGCTCGGCCGCGCCTTGGTGCGGCTCTCGGAACCCAGCGCCGGCAGCATCCGCTTCGACGGCCGCGATATCACGCATCTGCCGGAGAATGAGCTGCGGCCGTTGCGCCGCGACCTGCAGATGATCTTCCAGGATCCGATGTCGTCGCTCAACCCGCGCCGCACCATCGCCAGCATCATCGCCGCGCCGCTCAAGCAGAACGGCCTTGGCGACAACCTCAAGAGCCGCGTCGCCGAAGCTTTGCAGCGAGTCGGCCTGCCGCAGAGCTTCGCCAGCCGCTACCGCCACGAACTGTCTGGCGGCCAGCGCCAGCGCGTCGGCATTGCGCGCGCACTGGCGCTGTCGCCGAAATTCGTGCTGGCCGACGAGATCGTCTCCGGTCTCGACGTCTCGACGCAGGCGCAGATCCTCACTCTGCTGGAAAAGCTGGCGGCGGAGATGGGGCTGACGGTCGCCTTCATCAGCCACGATCTGTCCGTCATCCGGCGGCTGTGCCGGCAAGTGATCGTCATGCGCGAAGGCGTGATTGTCGAGGCGAGCGCCACCGACGCGCTGTTCGACAAGCCGCGGCAGGCCTACACGCGCGACCTCATCGCAGCCATTCCGCTGCCCGAGATCGATGCGGGCTGGCTGGACATTCCTTCCGCCGCCAAGGCGCCGACATGAATGCATACGNATTCCGCTGCCCGAGATCGATGCGGGCTGGCTGGACATTCCTTCCGCCGCCAAGGCGCCGACATGAATGCATACGCACGCCGAAGAGCGGGTCCGGACGTGCGGCCACAAAGACCCAAGTCCCGTCAAATGGAGAGGACCGACATGAAGACCACAATCACAATTGCAACGCTCGCCGCCGCGATGCTCGGCAGCGCCGGCATGGCCAGCGCCGGCTCGATCCCGGGCATGCGCGGGCACGACCACACCGGCATCACCGTTCCCGACATGAAGCAAGCGGTCGACTTCTTCACCGAAGTGGTCGGCTGCAAGAAGGCGATGTCGTTCGGCCCGTTCGCCGACGACAAGGGCACCTTCATGCAGGATCTCCTGGGTGTCGATCCCAAGGCTGTCATCGAGCAGGTCACCATGGTCCGCTGCGGCTATGGATCGAATATCGAGCTGTTCAAATACACCGCGCCCGACCAGAAGGACCTGACGCCGAAGAACAGCGACATTGGCGGCTTCCACATCGCCTTCTATGTCGACGATGTCGCCGCCGCCAAAGCCTATCTCGATGGCAAGGGCGTCAAGACAAGGATGGGACCGTTGCCGGTCAAGGAAGGGCCCGCCGCCGGCCAGACCATCCTCTATTTCCAGGCGCCCTGGGGACTGCAACTGGAAGCGATCAGCTATCCAGAAGGGATGGCCTATGAGAAGGGCGCCGAGACCGTGCTGTGGAGCCCCAAGAACCCGGAAAAGTGATATTTGGCAGCGCGCTTGCGGAGCGACACGCAAGCGCGCCGCCCCGATGTCGGCCAATGATTTCGGCATAAAACTTTAAGCTTGAAATATCTGGCTTCCGGCGCGATACTTGAGATGCAGCAAGCGAAGAGGAGATCGCACGGATGAAGGTTGCGGTTCTCGGCGGCGGACCAGCCGGCCTCTACTTTGCCATTTCGATGAAGCTCAGGGACGCCGCGCATGATGTGACGGTGTACGAGCGCAACCGCGCCGACGACACGTTCGGCTGGGGCGTCGTGCTGTCGGCCGAGACGCTCGACAATCTGTCGAAGAACGACCCGGTCAGCGCCGTCTGGATCAAGAAGCATTTCGCCTATTGGGACGACATCGCCGTCATCCATGACGGTGTGCGCACGGTCTCGTCGGGCCACGGCTTCTGCGGCATCGGCCGCAAGCGGCTGTTGATCCTGCTGCAGCGCCGCGCACGCGAGCTCGGGGTCAAGCTGATGTTCGAGACCGACATCGCCGACCCCAAACCCTATATGGAGACACATGATCTGGTTGTTGCCGCGGACGGGCTGAACTCCAGGGCGCGCAACAGCTTCGTCGATGTCTTCAAGCCCGACATCGACACCCGCAAGTGCAAGTTCGTCTGGCTGGGCACCAACCAGAAATTCGACGACGCCTTCACCTTCATCTTCGAGAAGACCGAGCATGGCTGGGTGTGGGCGCACGCCTACCAGTTCGACAGCGACACCGCGACCTTCATCGTCGAGTGCAGCGAACAGACCTGGGCTGCCTTCGGCTTCGGCGCGATGACGCAGCAGGAATCGATCGCCGTTTGCGAGAAGATCTTCGCCAAACATCTTGGTGGCCATTCGCTGATGACCAATGCCAACCACATCCGTGGTTCGGCCTGGATCAATTTCCCGCGCGTTCTTTGCGAACGTTGGTCGTACAAGAACCTGGCCTTGATGGGCGACGCGGCGGCATCGGCGCATTTCTCGATCGGCTCCGGCACCAAGCTGGCGCTGGAAAGCGCGGTGGCGCTGGCCGAGTATGTCGAGACGGAACCGGACCTCGACGCCGCCTTCCGCAAATATGAGGATGCGCGGCGCACCGAGGTGCTGAAACTGCAATCGGCGGCGCGCAATTCGCTGGAATGGTTCGAGGAAGTCGAGCGCTATCTCGGCCTCGATCCGGTGCAGTTCAACTACTCGCTTTTGACCCGCTCGCAGCGCATCAGCCACGAGAATTTGCGGCTGCGCGATGCCGAATGGCTGGGTGGCGCGGAAGAATGGTTCCAGCGCCAGGCCGGCGCCGGCGGCAACAGCCTGCGCCGCGCGCCGATGTTCGCCCCGTTCAAGCTGCGCGACATGCAGCTCAACAACCGCGTCGTCGTCTCGCCGATGGCGCAGTACAGGGCTGTCGCTGGCTGCCCGACCGACTGGCATTTCACCCATTACGCCGAGCGCGCCAAGGGCGGCGCCGGCCTCATCTATATCGAGATGACCTGCGTCAGCCCCGAGGGACGGATCACGCCCGGCTGTCCCGGTTTCTACGCGCCAGAACATGAGGTGGCATGGAAGCGGCTGGTCGATTTCGTCCACTCCGAGACCGAAGCGAAGATCTGCGCCCAGATCGGCCATTCCGGCGCCAAGGGCTCGACCCGGCTCGGCTGGGAAGGCACCGACGTGCCGCTGACCTCGGGCAACTGGCCGGTCATGGCGGCTTCCGCCGTCGCGTGGTCGCCGCAGAATCAGATGCCGAAGGCGATGGACCGCGCCGACATGGACAAAGTGCGCGACGAATTCGTGGCTTCGGCCGAGATGGCCGATCGCTGCGGCTTCGACATGCTCGAAATCCACGCCGCGCACGGTTATCTCTTGTCGTCCTTCATCACGCCGGTCACCAACCGGCGCACGGATCAATATGGCGGTTCCCTGGAAAACCGCATGCGCTATCCCCTCGAAATCTTCCGCGCGGTGCGTGCCGCCTGGCCGGCGGGAAAGCCGATCTCGATGCGCATTTCGGCCAATGACTGGGTGGGCATCGAAGGCGTGACACCGGCCGACGCGGTCGAGATCGCAAGATTGCTGCATGAGGCCGGCGTCGACATCTGCGACGTCTCGGCCGGCCAGACATCGGCACTGGCGAAGCCGGTCTATGGCCGCATGTTCCAGACGCCGTTTTCCGACCGCATCCGCAACGAGGTCGGCATGGCGACGATGGCTGTCGGCAACATCTATGAGCCGGACCATGTGAATTCGATCCTGATGGCCGGCCGCGCCGATCTCNGCGACGATGGCTGTCGGCAACATCTATGAGCCGGACCATGTGAATTCGATCCTGATGGCCGGCCGCGCCGATCTCGTGGCTCTGGCCCGGCCGCATCTTGCCGACCCCTACTGGACGCTGCACGCCGCCGTGACGCTCGGCGACCGCGGCGTGAAATGGCCGGATCCCTATCTGCCCGGACGCGACCAGCTCTACCGCCTGGCCGAGCGTGATGCGGCCGCGGGGCTGAAAGTATGACGGCCCCGGCAACGATCGCGGGCAAGCATGCTTTGGTCACCGGTGGCGGTTCCGGTGTCGGCCGGGCCATCGCGCTGGCGCTGGCGGGCGCCGGCATCGACGTCACCATTTGCGGTCGCCGTGAGGCCGAGCTTGCCAAGGTGGCCGGCCAAAGCGATCGGATCTTTGGCATCGCCGCCGATGTTACCGATGAGGAGTCTATGGCCTCGCTCTACAAGACGGCGGAAGCCGCGCGCGGGGCCTTCGACATCGTTGTCGCCAATGCCGGAATGGCCGGCAGCAAGCCGGCGCACAAGACCACGCTCGCCGATTGGCAGCGCACGCTCGACGTCAATTTGACCGGAGCTTTCCTGACGGTGAAGCCGGCACTGGCCGGAATGGCCGCGCGCAAGGCAGGGCGGATCGTGTTCATCGCCTCCACGGCCGGATTGAAGGGCTACGCCTATGTCGCGCCTTACGTCGCCGCCAAGCATGGCGTCGTCGGCCTGATGCGGGCTCTTGCCGCCGAGACGGCGAAATCCGGCGTCACCGTCAATGCGGTGTGTCCGGGTTTCGTGGAAACGGACATGCTGGAGGAATCCATCCAGCGCATCATCGAAAAGACCGGCCGCTCGGCCGGCGAAGCGCGAGCGAGCCTTGCCTCGACCAACCCGCAAGGCCGCTTCATCCAGCCGCAAGAGGTCGCCGCCGCCGTGCTGTGGCTGTGCGGCGACGCGGCGCAATCGATCACCGGACAGGCGATTTCCATCTCGGGAGGTGAAACATGGTAGCCGGCCCCCTGCCCGCGCCATCGGGACCCGGCAAGGACCGCTTGCGCCTGTGGATCAGGCTGCTGCGTGCCTCCCGCACCATCGAGGCCGAACTGCGCGAGCGGCTGAAGAAGGACTTCAACACGACGCTGCCGCGTTTCGACGTGATGGCCGCACTCTATCGCGCGCCGGAAGGCATGCTGATGAGCGACCTGTCGCGCTTCCTTTTGGTGTCCAACGGCAACGTCACCGGCATTGTCGATCGGCTCGTGTCAGAAGGGCTGGTGGCCCGCGCGCGCCGCAATGGCGACCGCCGCACCTCTATGGTGCGGCTGACCGATGAAGGCACCAAATCCTTCGCCACCATCGCCGCCGCGCATGAGGGCTGGATCGGCGAACTGCTGGGCAAGGTCAGCGAGGACGACGCGCGCCGGCTGACCGGCATGCTGACCTCGTTCCGCAGCAACTGGGAGGGACGCGAATGACCGCGATGGCCGGGCTCAAGCCGAAGCATTTCCTGTGGGAAGTCGAGGGTAGGATCGCCAAGGTCCGGCTCGACCGGCCGGAGCGCAAAAATCCGCTGACCTTCGACAGCTATGCGGAACTGCGCGATACGTTCCGCGACCTCGTCTATGCCGACGATGTCGATGCCGTCGTATTCCTCTCCAACGGCGGCAATTTCTGCTCCGGCGGCGATGTCCACGACATTATCGGTCCGCTGGTCAAGATGGACATGAAAGAGCTTCTCGCCTTCACCCGCATGACCGGCGATTTCGTCAAGGCGATGCTGAATTGCGGCAAGCCGATCATCGCGGCGGTCGACGGCGTCGCGGTCGGCGCCGGCGCCATCATCGCCATGAGTTCCGACATCCGCATCGCCACCCCGGAAGCCAAGACCGCGTTCCTGTTCACGCGCGTCGGCCTCGCCGGCTGCGACATGGGTGCCTGCGCGATCCTGCCGCGCATCATCGGCCAGGGCCGCGCCGCCGAACTGCTCTACACCGGCCGCACCATGACGGCCGCCGAGGGCGAGCGCTGGGGCTTTTACAACCGGCTCGTGGATGCCGCTGCGATCGAGGCCGACGCACTCGACATGGCGGCGCGCATCGTCTCCGGTCCGACCTTCGCCCACGGCATCACCAAGACGCAGCTCAACCAGGAATGGTCGATGGGCCTCGACCAGGCGATCGAGGCGGAAGCACAGGCGCAGGCGATCTGCATGCAGACGCGCGATTTCGAGCGCGCCTACAAGGCGTTCGTGGCCAAGGAAAAGCCGGTGTTCGAGGGGAATTGAGATGGGCGGTTTTTTGGAGACGTTGGCGGGACAGCGCCCCCCTCTGTCCTGCCGGACATCTCCCCCTCTAGGGGGGAGATCGGACGTCCCCCGCGCTTTCGCTAATCTCCGGCGTCGCAAGAATGGCGGCGGCGCCCGATCTGCCAATCTCCCCACTTGTGGGGGAGATGTCCGGCAGGACAGAGGGGGGCGCCGTAGAGCGCAAGGGCCAAAGTACCGCGGAGGCACCAATGCCTGACCGTTCCTTCCTGAACTGGCCCTTCTTCGAGGACCGCCATCGCGACCTCGCCGAGCGCCTCGAATCCTGGTGCCAGCAAAACCTCCCCGTCGACCACCACGACGTCGACGCCGCCTGCCGCGAACTCGTGGCGAAACTTGGCCGCGACGGCTGGCTGAAGCCGACGGCACTCGACACGGACAATCCCGCACCACTCGACGTGCGAACTTTGTGCATCACGCGCGAGACGCTGGCGCGGCATGACGGGTTGGCGGATTTCGCCTTCGCCATGCAGGGGCTGGGCACCGGCGCGCTCAGCCTGTTCGGCACGCCGGAGCAGCAGCAATGGCTTTCGAAGACACGCACCGGCAAGGCGATTTCGGCCTTTGCCCTGTCGGAACCGCGCTCCGGCTCGGATGTCGCCAACACGGAGATGACAGCGACCCGGGACGGCGACGGCTATGTCCTTACGGGCGAAAAAACCTGGATTTCCAACGGCGGCATCGCCGATCTCTATGTCGTCTTTGCCCGCACCGGCGAGGCGCCGGGTGCCAAGGGGCTTTCCGCCTTTCTCGTGCCTGGCGACGCCAAGGGACTTGGCATTGCCGAGCGTCTCGAAGTGATCGCGCCGCATCCGCTGGCGCGGCTGTCCTTCGATCAGGTCCGCCTGCCCGCCACCGCACTGATCGGCAAGCCCGGCGACGGCTTCCGTATCGCCATGTCGGTGCTGGACGTGTTCCGCTCGACCGTCGGCGCGGCAGCGCTCGGCTTTGCCCGCCGCGCGCTGGATGAGAGCATCAAGAGGGCGGCCGAGCGCAAGCTGTTCGGCGCGCCGATGGGCGAACTGCAGATGGTGCAGGGCCACATCGCCGACATGGCGCTCGACGTCGATGCGGCGGCCCTTCTTGTCTACCGCGCCGCCTGGACCAAGGACATGGGTGCGGCCCGGGTGACCCGCGAGGCGGCGATGGCCAAGCTGTTCGCCACCGACAAGGCGCAGGAAGTAATCGACAAGGCCGTGCAGCTGCATGGCGGCGACGGGGTCCGCAAAGGCCACATCGTCGAGAGCCTGTATCGCGAGATCCGCGCGCTGCGCATCTATGAGGGCGCCTCGGACGTGCAGAAAGTCGTCATCGCACGGCAAGTGATGGGCGCGGCCTGACGGCGAGATATTCGATTTTGAGACTTGGATTTTTGAAATACCGGGAGGCTTGAAATGCACGAGATTTTGCAGCCGGCGGGCTGGGCCAAACCGGTCGGCTACGCCAATGGCGTCGCGGCGCGTGGGCGGCTTGTCTTCGTCGGCGGACAGGTCGGCTGGAACGGGCAATGCCAGTTCGAAACCGACGATTTTGTCGGCCAGGTGCGGCAGACGCTTGCGAATATCGTGGCGGTGCTGGCCGAGGCGGGCGCCACGCCGCAGCACATTACCTCGATGACCTGGTATTTCACCGACAAGGCCGAATATCTAGCCAATCTCAGGGGGATCGGCGAGGCCTATCGCGAGGTGATCGGCCGACATTTTCCGGCGATGGCCGCCATGCAGGTGATGGCGCTGGTCGAGAACCGCGCCAAGGTGGAGATCCAGGCGACGGCGGTGATTCCGGACTAAACGCCACCGCTTCGTCATCCACGGGCGGAGCAAGGAGCGAAGCGACGCGGCGCAGACCCGAGGATCCATGCCGGGACTCCGATGCGTCACTACTGTCCAGAATTCTGCACCGCTGCATTACACCACTAAGGCCACGGCATGGATCCTCGGGTCTCCGCGACGTCGCTTCGCTCCTGCTCCGCCCGAGGATGACGACGTTGGGAAGCCTTCGGCTAACCACTCCTATTTGCGCAGCCCCGCCTTCCGCAAAATCGGCAGCACGTGATCGCAGAAATAGGGCAGCTCCTGCGTGTAATTGACGAAGGACAGGGCGATGCCCTGGTAGCCATGCCCGGCAATGGCGGCCATGTCGGCGGCGATCGTTTCCGGCGTCCCAATCAGCGGATAAGTGCCGGCGCCGCCGGCGAAACGCTGCCGGTAGCGGTCATAGGCGTACGGATCGTGCGATTGCGAGAATTCCTTCTTGCCGGCCATATGGGCATCGACCGCGTCGTGGTCGGCCATATCGACGGCATAGCGCGTGTAATAGGCCTGCGCCTCCTCCATGGTCGGGCGGCAGACGACATGCGCCACGGTGTAGACGCCGACATCGCGGCCCACTCTGTCGGCCCGCTCACTGATATCGGCGACATGTTTGCCGGCATCGCCCATTTCGGAGAAAGTCGTGAACAGATAGTCGCATCGGGCGGCGGCGAAATCGCGGCCCGGCCCGCCGAAAGCGGCGTTCATGGTCACCGGACGCGGAACCTGCAGGCTGGCCGGCCGGCTGACGGCTTCCTTGAGACGATAGTAGGTGCCTTCATAGTCGAGAGGCTCGCCCGATGCATAAAGCTTTTCCAGGATCTCGATCCATTCCGCAGCCTGGTCGTAGCCCTTTTCGACCAAGGGCGTGCCGAACATGCCGAATTCCCTGGGGTTCCAGCCGCAGACGATGTTGAGGCCGGCGCGGCCCTGGCTGATGTGGTCGACCGTTGCCAGCGCCTTGGCGGCATAGAGCGGATGCACCAGCGGCACATGCACGGTCATGAACAAGCCGATCCGGTCGGTGGCCATGGCGAGCGCCGCCGCCCAGGTAAAAGTCTCGAACGACCATTCGCGCACCTTGTTGCGGCCGCCGAAGCCGCGCCAGCGGGCGATCGGCAGCATGAACTCCAGCCCCGCGCGGTCGGCGATCTGGGCGACCGTCAGATTGTCCTGCCAGCTTGCCGTCCAGCGTTCCGACACATCGGTGATGGCCAGACCGCCATCGGCATTGGCGGAAAAGACGCCGAGCTTCAGTTTGTTGGGGCCGTGCAAGGGATGTGGTTTGTTCATGTCGCGACCTCCCGGCGAAGATCGCACGCTACGGCCCCGCGAAAATATTTCAAGCATGAAACAGCTTCGTCTGGCGATGGTTTGCGGATATGAATCCAGGCAGCACGAAAAAGGGGACGGCATGAGCGAATTCCGCCAGAAATGCATCGGCAAGACGAACCTCGTCGGTTCCTTCGCCGCCATTCCTCATCCCGTCGCGGTCGAAGTGATGGCACAGTCCGGCCTCGATTTCCTCTGCATCGACTGGGAGCATGCCCAGATTTCGCGCGACATGATCGAGACCATGGTGCGTGCGGCCGATGTCCACCGCGTTCCGGCGATGGTGCGGGTTCCCGGCCATGCGCCGGAAGCGATCCAGGCCGCACTCGACAGCGGCGCCCAAGGCGTGCTGGTGCCGCGCGTCTCGACCGCCGCCCAGGCGCAAGCAGCGGTGAAGGCATCTCGCTATCCGCCGAAAGGCGAGCGCGGCGTCGGACCCGGCCGGGCCGCCGGCTACGGCTATCGCATTCCCGAATATCTTTCCGGCGCCAACGACAGCACCGTCGTCGCGGTCCAGGTCGAGACAGCGGAGGGGCTTGCCAACATCGAGGCGATCGCAGCCGTGGAAGGCGTCGACATGGTCTTCGTCGGCCCCGGCGATCTCTCGGCGTCGATCGATGCGGTCGGACCGAACGGCGCTGACAAGCTCGCTGATGCAATCCGGACGATCATCGGCGCGACGATCGCGCATGGCAGGACAGCGGGCATATTTTGCGCCAGCCCGCAGACTATCAGCCGATGGGCGGCCATCGGGGCGAGTTTCTTCGTGCTGGCCAGCGACACGATGTTTCTTGGCGCCGGCACCGCGGCCAACTGTGCCGCCGCACGCGACGAATTGGCTTGAGACGGGCGCAGCCAGGCAAAAAGTCGTATCGGCCAGGCAACAGGCCAGCCAAGCTTTTTAAGCTTAAAACTTTCGCCTTGAAAAGCGCCTCACTTTGGATAAGCATTCAAAGTCGATGGGCGACTGCCGTGCCAAAGGGTTGCCGGCCAGTCCGTCGTCGAGTTCGGGGTGGGAGGGGTTTCAGTCCTTGTCGTTTGTACCGGCCCAGTCATCGTCGAACGCGCTCTATGCTTTCGATGGCGTGCGCGCCCGTGCTCCGCATACAAAGAATCTCGCCAATCGCGCGCGCAGGCTCGCTGCCATGAATTGACGCCCCGCTGGGAGGTGGGGCGGCAAAAAACCGTGCGGGAAATCCCGCCCGATCAACAACCAGAGGGAACACCCCAGAGGGACCAACAATGAAGCTCACCCGTCGCAATCTCATCCTGCTCGCGGCCACCATCGGTATCGCCGCCGGGCCTGCCACCGCCTATGCCGCCGATGTGCTCAATGTCGGCGCCTACCCGACCAATCCGCCCTTCGAGTACAAGAACGAGAGCGGCACCTTCGAGGGTTTCGAAGTCGACATCGTCAACGAAGCGGCAAAGCGCGCCGGCATGACCACCGACATCGCCGATCTCGGTTTCCAGGCGCTGTTCGCCGCCACCACCTCGAAGCGCATCGATGTCGCGATCTCGTCGATCACCATCACGCCCGAGCGGCTGAAGTCGCAGTCGTTCACGCAGCCCTACTATGATTCCGACATGGGCATCGCGACGAAGACCGACAGCGCTGTCAGCACCGAGGCCGACCTCAAGGGCAAGATCGTCGGCGTGTTGTCGGGCTCGACCGGCGAGACCTGGGTCAAGGGGCACCAGGAAGCCGATGGCTTCAGCGACGTGAAGGGCTATGACACGCAGCAGAACCTGCTGCTCGACCTCAGCGCCGGCCGCGTCGATGCCGCCGTCAGCGACATTCCGGGCATGGAATACTCCTTCACCAAGATGAAGGATTTGAAGGTCAAGCAGCGCATCAAGACCGGCGAACAGTACGGCCTGATGATGACCAAGGACCACCCGCTGCTCGGCAAGCTGAACGACGCGCTGACCGCGATGAAGAAGGACGGCACGCTGGCCGCGATCCACAAGAAGTGGTTCGGCAGCGACGCGCCGGCCGAGTCGTCGACCGTCAAGGAAATGCCTCTGCCGAAGGCCTGAGCGCCAATGCATTGACATCGTGCCGGCCTTCCACGCCGGCACGATTCATTTCATGCTCCGGCACCGGCTGCCGCAGGCCATCCCGCTGCAGGCGCGGGTCAACTGGTTTCAACCTGAGCATCCGTTGCTCTCGGGAACGCTCCCATGTCGCTGATCGACACTTTCTTCAACGCCGATGTCATCGCGTCGAGCCTGCCGGCGCTGTTGCGTGGTTTCCTGAACACGCTGCTGCTCGGAATCCTGAGCATCGGCATCGGCATCCCCATCGGACTGGTGATCAGCCTGCTGCGGCTCTATGCACCGAAGCCGCTGCGGTGGCTGGCGGTCGGCTACACCGACATATTCCGGGCCCTGCCGGTGCTGGTGGTGCTGATCCTGATCTACTATGCGCTGCCCTTCCTCGGCATTCGCTTGTCATCCTGGGCGTCCGCCGTGACGGCGTTCGCCATCATCATGTCGGCCTATTCGGCGGAAGTGTTCCGCTCCGGCATAGAGAGCATTCCGCGCGGCCAGTTCGAAGCCTCGCAGGCGCTTGGCCTGCCGTTCCTCTTGACCCTGCGCAAGGTGGTGCTGCCGCAAGCGGTGCGCGTAGTGATCCCGCCGATGACCAGCAATTGCGTCTCCATGTTCAAGGACACCTCGCTCGCCTCGACCGTGGCGCTGCCGGAGTTGCTCAAGGAAGCGACCAATGCGCAGTCGCTCTACGCCAATCCCTCGCCGCTGATCGGCGCGGCGCTGGTCTATCTCATCTTCCTCTGGCCGATGGTCCGTCTCGTCAGCCTGCTTGAAGACCGCTTCAAGACCGAAAAGACACGCTGACCTCGCCAACCAATCCCACCCCGACCAAGTCCTTCGCAGGAGCCTGCCCGTGAACAAGCACCAAACCGACAATGCGAGCGCCGCCGCGTTCCCCGTCGATACCATCCGCGCCATGTTTCCCGCTCTGCAGCGGGCCGGCGATTTCATCTTCCTGGACAACGCCGCCGGCGCGCAGATCCCACAGAGCGTGCTCGACGCGGTGACCAACCATCTGGTTTCGCACAATGTGCAGCGCGGCGGCCGCTATGGCCGCAGCGTCACCGTCGACCAGTCGGTTGCCGACGCGCGCGAGAGCGTGGCGCTGCTGATCAACGCCTACAGCCCGGCGGAAATCTGCTTCGGCATGAACGCCACCTCGTTCATCCGACTGGTCAGCCTCGGCATCGGCCAGATGCTTGCCAAGGACACAGAAGGAGAGCGCGACGAGATCGTCATCACCGACATGGACCACGATGCCAACATCGCCACGTGGCTCGCGCTGGAACCCGCCGGCGCCAAATTCAAGTGGTGGCGGATGCGCGAGGACGGCAATTTGCATGTCGACGATCTGCGCCCGCTGGTCTCCGAGCGCACCCGCCTCGTCGCCTGCACGGTGACGGCGCATTCGATCGGCTCGATCGTCGATGTCGCTTCCGTGGCAAAAATTGCGCACGCGGCCGGCGCGGAAGTGTTCCTCGACTGCGTGCATTACGGACCGCACGGGCTGATCGACGTGCAGGCCTGGGACTGCGACTACCTCGTCTGCTCCGGCTACAAGAACTTCTCGCCGCATATGGGCTTCCTGTGGGGTCGCTTCGAGACATTGAAGCGGCTGCCGACCTTCCGCGAGGATTTCATCCCGGACGAACCGCCCTACAAGGTCGAGGCCGGCACCTTCATCTACGAGAACGTGTCGGGCATGGATGCCGCCGTGCAGTATCTGGAACTGATCGGCCGCAATCTCGCGCCTTCCAACAACCGCTCGCGGCGCGAGAACATCGTCGCCGGCATGGGCGCCATCCGTGACTACGAGCTTGTGCTGGCGCGCGAGATGCTGGCTGTGCTGAAAGGGTGCGGGGCGACCATCTACGGTGTCGCCGACGAGGCACGCATCCATGAGCGCGTGCCAACTTTCTGCTTCAACATCGGCAAGTTGTCGCCGCAGCGGATCGTCGAGGAAATGGCCGATATGCAGATCGGCATCCGCGACGGCCACATGTACGCGCCGCGGCTGATGAAGCGGCTCAATTTGTCGATGGACAGTGGCGCCATCCGCGCCTCGCTGGTCCATTACAACACCATTGATGAGGTGCATCGGTTCGGCAAAGCGTTGCGCGCCATCATCGCCAAGCTGTCGTGACTAGCTGATAATGGCGAGTGGCTAAGGCGTGTCGAGATTCAGGTCAGGCCGAGTCGAGAGTGGCGGTTTCCGAGAACCGGAGCGGAGCGTACTTAAGTACGTGAGCACCGGAAGCGCAGGAAGCTGCCATTCGCAGACCGGCCTCACCTGAATATCGACACGCCGACTCAGGCCGCCTTCTTCTTCGCCAGCCTCGCCTTGATCGAGGCGACGTCGGCGCATGGTGTCGCGGCGAAGAGTGTCTTGGTGTAGCTGTGCTTGGGGTCTGAGAAGACCTCGTCGCGCGAACCGTATTCGACGGCTTCGCCGAAATACATCACCATCACGTCGTCGGCGATGTAGCGCACGACGGACAAATCGTGGCTGATGAAGACATAGGTCAGCTGGAACTCGTCCTGCAGGTCGGCGAGCAGGTTGAGAACCTGCGCCTGCACCGAAAGATCGAGCGCCGAGACCGGCTCGTCCAGCACCAGCAGGCTCGGGTTAAGCATCAGCGCGCGCGCAATGGCGATGCGCTGGCGCTGGCCGCCCGAGAACATGTGCGGGTAGCGGTTGTAGTGTTCGTGGCCGAGGCCGACCTTCTTCAGCATCTTCATCGCCAGGTCGCGCCGCTCGGCGGCTGGCTTGTCGGTGTTGATCAACAGCGGTTCGCCCAGCACATCGCCGATCTTCTGGCGCGGATTGAGCGACCCGTAGGGGTTCTGGAAGACGATCTGCACCTTGCGGCGCATCTCCCTGGTCAATCCGCCCTTGGCGATGTCGACCTTGTTGCCGTCGATGAACAGTTCGCCTGACGTGGCGGGATCGATCAGCGTAATGATGCGGGCAAGCGTGGATTTGCCGCAGCCGCTTTCACCGACGATGGCGAGCGTCTTGCCCTTGTCGACCGTGAAGGAGACGCCCTTGACCGCAGGCACAGTGCGCGGTCCGGTGAACAGGCCGCCGCCGATATGGTAGTCGCGAACGATGTTCTTGCCTTCGAGGACCGTGGTGCTCATGCCGGAGCTCCCGCGGCAGAGGGTGCCGGCTCGAACAGCATGTCGGAAACGGTCGGCAGCCGGTCGCCGACGGCGTTCTCGGGCAAGGCCGAGAGCAGCGCGCGCGTGTAATTGCTTTTCGGCGATTCGAACAATGACAGCACGTCGGCCTCTTCCATCTTGCGGCCCTTGTACTGGACGATGACGCGGTCGGCGGTCTCGGCCACCACGCCCATATTGTGGGTGATCATGATCAGGCCCATGCCGTATTTGGCCTGCAGCGAGACCAGCAGGTCGAGGATCTGCTTCTGGATAGTGACGTCGAGCGCCGTCGTCGGCTCGTCGGCGATCAGAAGCTTCGGATTGCAGGCGATGGCGATGGCGATCATGACGCGCTGGCACTGGCCGCCGGACATCTGGTGCGGGAATGAACTCAGCCGCTCTTCCGGATCGGCGATGCCGACCAGCTTCATCAGTTCGATGGCGCGCGCGCGCCTCTGGGCGCGGTCCATGCCCATGTGGAAGCGCAGCACCTCCTCGATCTGGAAGCCGACCGTGAAGCACGGATTGAGGCTGGCGATCGGTTCCTGGAAGATCATCGAGATGTCCTTGCCGACGATCTTGCGGCGCTCGGACGGGCTGAGCTTCAGGAGGTCTACGCCGTCGAATGCCATGCGGTCGGCCTTGACCGTCGCGGTGTTGGGCAACAGCCCCATCACCGCCAGCATCGACACCGACTTGCCGGAGCCGGACTCGCCGACGATCGCCAGCACCTCGCGTGGCTCGATCGAAAGGTCGATGCCTTGCACCGCCATGAACGGTCCGGCCGCGGTGTCGAAGGAAACGGTGAGGTTCTTGATCTCGAGCAGGGACATGCTCACGACCTCTTCAGCTTGGGGTCGAGCGCATCGCGCAGGCCGTCGCCGATCAGGTTGATGGCAAAGACGGTGATCAGGATGGCGAGGCCGGGGAAGGTCACCACCCACCAGGCGCGCAGGATGAACTCGCGCGCTTCGGCCAGCATCGTGCCCCATTCGGGCGTCGGCGGCTGCGCGCCCATGCCGAGGAAGCCGAGTGCGGCGGCCTCGAGGATGGCGTTGGAGAAGGACAGCGTCGCCTGCACGATCAAAGGCGCAATGCAGTTGGGCAGGATGGTGACCAGCATCAGCCTGAGATGGCTGGCGCCGGCGACCTTGGCGGAGATAACATATTCGCGGTTCTTTTCCGCCATCACGGCGGCGCGGGTGAGCCGGGCGAAGTGGGGCTGCAGCACGAAGGCGATGGCGATCATGGCGTTGACGAGGCCAGGGCCAAGCACCGCGACCAGCACCAGCGCCAGGAGCAGCGACGGGAACGCGAGGATGATGTCCATGATGCGCATGATCAGCGTGTCGACCCAGCCACGGCAGTAGCCGGCGAGCAGGCCGAGGATGACGCCGGAGATCAGCGCCGTGGTGACGACGACGAAGCCGATGGCGAGCGAGAAGCGCGAACCATAGATCAGGCGCGACAGCATATCGCGGCCGACGGCGTCGGTGCCGAGCAGGAACTGGGCATTGCCGCCCGCTTGCCAGGCCGGCGGCGTCAGGAAGAAGTCGCGGAACTGGTCATCAGGCGAATGCGGAGCAAGCAGCGGCGCGAAGATGGCGATCAGGATCAGCAGCGCGAAGACGAACAGGCCGATCACCGCGCCCTTGTTGACGGAGAAGTAGTGCCAGAACTCGGCGAACATCTGCAGCCGCGCGTCCTGCGGCTTGACGACGGTCGCGGCTTCGATTGTGGCTGGGCCTTCGTTGGTCATGTCAATTCGCCCGTATACGCGGGTTGATGACGGCGTAGAGCACGTCGACGATAAGGTTCACCGACATGACGATGAGGGCGATCAAAAGCAACCCGCCCTGCACGGTGAAATAGTCGCGCTTGGAAATGGCGTCGATCATCCATTTGCCGATGCCTGGCCAGGAGAAGATGCTCTCGGTCAGGATGGCGCCGGTCAGGAGCGTGCCGACCTGCAGGCCGATGGTGGTGACGACCGGGATCAGCGCATTGCGGAAGGCATGCAGGCCGATGACGCGACGCGGCGCCAGGCCCTTTGCGCGCGCGGTGCGCACATAGTCCTCGCCCAGCACCTCGAGCATGGCCGATCGCGTCTGCCTGGCGATGACGGCCAGCGGTATCGTGCCGAGCACGATGGTGGGCAGGACAAGGTGCGACAGTGCCGAGCGGAAGGCGCCCTTCTGCCCCGAGATCAGGGAATCGATGGTCATGAAGCCGGTGACCGGCTTGAAGAAGTAGAGAAGGTCGATGCGGCCGGAAACCGGGGTCCAGTGCAGCGTGCCGGAGAACACGATGATCAGCAGCAGGCCCCACCAGAAGATCGGCATGGAATAGCCGGCAAGCGCGGTGCCCATGGTGAGCTGGTCGAACCAGGAGCCACGGCGGATCGCGGCGAAGATGCCGGCGGCGACGCCGAGCACGACGGCAAAGATCATGGCGAAGATGGCGAGCTCGACCGTTGCCGGGAACCGCACCAGGAAATCCTTGAGCACCGGCGTCTTGGTGGAAAACGAGGTGCCGAAATCGCCGCTGAGGATGTTGGTCAGATAGGTCAGGTATTGTTGCCAGATCGGCAGGTCGAAACCGAACTGATGCATCAGCGCCGTATGGCGTTCGGGCGACAGGCCCCGTTCGCCCGCGAGCACCAGCACCGGATCACCGGGCAGGATGCGCACGAAGCCGAAGGCGAGGATGGTTATCCCGATGAAGGTCGGGATGATGAGGGCGAGCTTACCGAGGATATAACGCAGCATGGCGGGCGAGTGGGGACGGCACCGTGTGGCGCCGCCCCCGTTTCGCGAACCTTATTCGGCGATATCGACGCCGTCGAAGCGGTGGATGCCGAGAGGATCCATCGCAAAGCCGGAAACGGTCTTCTGCATCGGCATGAACACCTTGGAGTGGGCGAGCGTCGCCCACGGTGCCTGCTCCTTGAAGATGACCTGTGCCTGTTCGTAGAGCTTGGTGCGCTCGGCCTGGTCGGAAACCGTCTTGGCCTTGTTGATGAGCGCATCGAAGTCCTTGTTGCACCACTCCGCGCGGTTGTTCGAACCGACGGAAGCGCAGCTCAGGAGCACGCCGAGGAAGTTGTCCGGATCGCCATTGTCGCCGGTCCAGCCGACGATGACGGCGCCGTCGTGATCGACCGCCGAAGCGCGCTTGAGGTATTCACCCCAATCGTAGGTGACGATGTTAACGGTGACGCCGACCTTGGCGAAATCGGCCTGGATCAGCTCGGCGGTGCGGCGCGCGTTCGGCATGTAGGGACGCGACACCGGCATGGCCCAGACGTTCATCTTGAGGTCCTTGACGCCGGCTTCCTCAAGCAGCTTCTTGGCCGCATCCGGATCGTACGGATCGTCCTTCACTTCCTTGTTGTAAGACCACATGGTCGGCGGGATCGGGTTGACCGCCACCTGGCCAGCGCCCTGGAAGACCGCGTCGATGATGGCCTTCTTGTTGATGGCCATGTTGAGCGCCTTGCGGACGCGCACGTCGTCGAACGGCTTCTGCTGGGTGTTGTACATCAGCGCGCCGACATTGAGGCCTTCCTGCTCGTCGACCTTCAGGTTCGCATCGGCCTGGAGGCCGGCGATGTCGGCCGGTGCCGGATACGACATGATGTTGCACTCGCCGGCCTTGAGCTTCTGCGCGCGCACCGCCGGATCGGTGGTGATGGCGAAGACAAGGTCGTCGATCTTCTGCTTGCCGCCCCAATAGTCCGGGTTGGCCTTGTAGCGGATGGCGGCGTCGGTCTGATAGTCGACGAAGATGAACGGGCCGGTGCCGATCGGCTTCTGGTTGAACAGTTCAGGCGTCTTGTCGGCCTGCAGCTTGTCGGCATATTCCTTGGAGACGATCGAGGCGAAGTCCATGCCCAGCGTCGGAATGAAGGTGATCGCCGGTTCCTTGAGGGTGAACTTCACGGTCAGGTCGTCGACCTTCTCGACCTTGGTGATGTTGTCGCCGAACTGGTCATTGTAATACTGGTAGGCGATGCCCGGTATATACTGGAACCAGGGGCCGGTCTTGTCGACCTGGCGCTGGAACGAGAACACCACGTCGTCGGCGTTGAAGTCGCGCGTCGGAGTGAAATAGTCGGTGGCGGCGAACTTGACGCCCTTGCGCAGCTTGAACGTATATTCCTTGCCGTCGTCGGAGATCGTCCAGCTTTCAGCCAGCCCCGGCGAGGTCGTGGTCTTGCCGTGATCGAATTCGACGAGGCGGTTGAAGACGGTGCGCGAGGACGCGTCGAACGTCTGGCCCGCGGTGTACGGCGCCGGGTCGAAACCCTCTGGCGATGCTTCCGCGCAATAAACCAGAGTTTTCGCGTTGGCCACGCCTCCCAGGACGCTTGCAGCCAGCAACGCGGCTGCAAAAGTCAGTTTCTTCTTCATTGAGCACTCCCTGATGTTCTTCCAAGCCCCTCTATCAGGCTCGCGAAGCGCGCATATAAGCACCGTTTTTCCGGCTTTGGAACACCCCGTTTGCTTACCCCGCGGGAAGCAGGAAAAAAATCCGCGATTTTGCTAAATGGCAGAATAAATTAGCAGTTTTTTTCATTCACGCTATTATTAACCACCGCATTTTTTTATTGATCTGCCGTCTGGCGGTATCGATGCCGCGGCCGCTTCCAGCCGATCCACGGCCCGTTCCAGAGGTTACCTTGAGGAAAGATTTTCGACGGCAAATCTTTCGGCGGCTTGCCGCTGGGGCAAGACTTGCACCGCCGCCGATAGAGGCAATACATAGATAAACAGGCTGGGATGGACAGGCTGGCGGCAGCGGAGGACGTCTCCATCAATTTGGAGGCGGCGCGGCACGGGCGACCAAGAAACAGTCGAACAGGAATTCCTAGGGAGGAACGGGTGGCAAAAGCATCGAAGACGCCGGTGAAGGCGTCAGCCAAGGCAGTCTCGAAACCAGCCGCCGGCACCGACGTGCAAGGAAAGGCCACGGCCAAAACCGCGGCCGCGAAGACCGCAGCAAAGCCCGCGGTGAAGGCACCCGCGGCAAAAGCCGCCGCTGCCGCCAAGAGCGTCACCAAGCCGGCGGCGAAAGCCGCCCCGGCAAAGACTTCTCGGACAAAGGCCTCCGCCGCAAAGGCTTCTTCAGCAAAGGCGTCTTCAGCAAAGGCCTCTTCAGCAAAAACTGGGGCGAACAAGACCGGGGCGGCGAAGGCCGCATCGCCGGCCAAGGCAGTCCCGGCACCGAAGCCGGCGCCGGCCAAGCGGCTGCCGAAAGCGCTCACCGAACTTACCGCCGGCCTGCCGGAAAAACTGTGGCTGAAGAGCTATCCGAAGAACATGCCGGCCGAAATCGGGGCCCTTCCCTATAACTCCATCGGCGACTTCCTCGTTGGCGCCTGCAAGCAGTTTGCCGGCCAGCCGGCCTTCACCTGCATGGGCAAGTCCATCACCTATGCGGAGCTCGAGCAGCTTTCGGCGGCTTTCGGCGCCTATCTGCAATCGACGGGTTTGCAGAAGGGGTCACGCGTCGCGCTGATGATGCCGAATGTGCTGCAGTATCCGGTGGCGATGATGGCGGTGGTCCGCGCCGGCTACACGGTGGTGAACATCAATCCCCTCTACACGCCACGCGAACTGGAACATCAGCTCAAGGATTCCGGCGCGCAGGCCATCGTCATCCTGGAAAACTTCGCCAACACCTTGCAGGCGGTCGTCGCCAGGACCTCGGTCAAGCATGTCGTCATCGCGGCCATGGGCGACATGCTCGGCGGCCTGAAGGGCACGATCGTCAATCTGGTCGTGCGCCGCGTCAAGAAAATGGTACCGACCTGGTCGTTGCCCGGCCATGTCAAGTTCAACGCCGCCCTGAAAGCCGGCAGCGGCATGAATTTCAAGCCGGCCACGGTGGCCGCCAATGACGTCGCCTTCCTGCAATATACCGGCGGCACCACGGGAATCTCGAAGGGTGCGACCCTGCTGCACAGCAACGTGCTGGCGAACGTCGCGCAGAATTCGCTCTGGGTCGAGGACGCCTACACGATCAAGCCCAAACCCGCGCATCTCAACCTCATCTGCGCACTGCCGCTCTACCATATCTTCGCGCTGACCGTGAATGCGCTGATGGGCATGCAAATGGGCGGCCAGAATATACTGATCCCCAATCCGCGCGACATTCCGGGTTTCGTCAAGGAACTGGAAAAGTATCCGATCCATATATTCCCCGGTCTCAACACGCTGTTCAACGCGCTGCTCAACAACGAGGATTTTCGCAAGCTCGACTTCAAGCCGCTGGTCCTGACGCTGGGCGGCGGCATGGCGGTGCAGAAGGGTGTCGCCGAGCGCTGGAAGGCGCTGACCGGCTGCCCGGTCTCGGAAGGCTATGGCCTGTCGGAGACCTCGCCGGTGGCGACGGCCAACAAATTCAGTTCCGGCGACTTCACCGGCACCATCGGCCTGCCGCTGCCCTCGACCGAAATCGCCATCCGCGACGATGACGGCAACAACGTCCCGCTGGGAGAAGTCGGCGAAATCTGCATCAGGGGACCGCAGGTGATGGCCGGCTACTGGAACCGGCCGGACGAGACCGCCAAGGTGATGACCAAGGACGGCTTCTTCAAGTCGGGCGACATGGGCTTCATGGACGAGCGCGGCTACACCAAGATCGTCGACCGCAAGAAGGACATGATCCTCGTCTCGGGTTTCAACGTCTATCCGACGGAACTCGAGGAGGTGGTGGCGATGCATCCGGGCGTGCTCGAGGTGGCCGCCATCGGCGTGCCGGACGAGCACTCGGGCGAAGTGCCGAAGCTGTTCATCGTCAAGAAGGATCCGGCCCTGACCGTGGAGACGATCACCGCCTTTTGCCGCGAGAACCTGACCGGCTACAAGCGGCCCAGATACATCGAGTTCAGGACCGAATTGCCGAAGACGCCGGTCGGCAAGATCCTGCGGCGGGCATTGCGCGAATAGGAACGATCTTGGATAACGATCATGCCGGCGATAGTGGGCCGGATCTTGGATTGCGCCTCGACCCGGCTGAATTCATCAAAGCGAACATGCGCCTCGGCCCGGTGCCCGCGCTTCCCGAAATCCGGTTTTACACGGCCCATTCGGGCAGCGGCTTGAGACGGCTCGTCGACCCTGAAAACGAAGGTGATACGGACGACGACGGGCCCGAACCGCAACCGCCCTACTGGGCTTATGCGTGGGCCGGCGGCGCCGTGCTGGCGCGCTACATCCTGGACAATCCGTCGACCGTGACGGGCCGCCGCGTGCTCGACCTAGGGGCGGGATCGGGCATCGTCGGCATCGCCGCCGCGAAGGCTGGGGCGCGCGCTGTGATTGCCGCCGAGATCGATCGCAACGGTGTCGCCGCAATCGGGCTCAACGCGGCTGCCAACGACGTCGCCATCGGCGTGGTCGGAGACGATGTCACCAAGGGTGCGCCACCGGCGGTCGACATGGTGCTCGCCGGCGATGTGTTCTACGGGCAGGACGTCGCCCGCCGTGTCGTGCCTTTCCTCGACCGCTGCCGCGCCGCCGGCATCGAGGTGCTGGTCGGCGATCCGGGCCGGGCCTATCTGCCCCGCTCGCGGCTGCGCCTGGTCGCCGAATACCAGGTGCCGGATTTTGGCGACGCGAAGGGTGCGGCGACCAAACCGAGCAGCGTCTTTCGTTTCGAGGCCGGATCGGTCGTCAAACCGTCTCCTTGACCCGCGCCGACAGGAAATCCGGCAGGTCGGCAACCGAATCCAGGATGACGTCGGCAATCTCGGCCAGCGATTCGCGCGTGCCGGTGCCGGAGAGCACGCCCACCGCGAGGCCGCAGCCACCGGCCCGCGCCATTTCGAGATCGTGGCGGTTGTCGCCGACCATGGCGATCGCCGCCGGCTTCAGGCCGGTGAGATCGCAGAAGGCCTGGATCGTGTCGGGTGCAGGCTTGGGATTGGCCACCGCGTCGTAGCCATAGGCGGCATCGAAGAGTTGGGCGACGCCCAGCGTGACCAGCGTCTTTTCAGCGCCGCTGGTCGAATCGTTGGTGGCGACACCGAGCCGGTAGGCTCTTTTGTGCAGTGCCGCCAGCGTGTCGACGATACCAGGCAGCGCCACCGCCATCGCCGAGCCCTGCATCGAGGTGATCTCGTTGAAGCGGGCGACGGCCAGCATCTGGTCCTCGTCGGACAGCCGCGGGAACCACAATTCGACGACGTCCATGTTGGTACCCGAGGCAAAGATTGAATCAGGCTTGAAGCGGCGGTTGGCGAAATCGAAGCCGGCCGCGGCAAGCAGCCTGTCGGCCTTCCAGCGATCGCCTTCGGCCGCGTCCATGGCCATGAAGTCGGCGACGCCAAGCCAGGTCGCGTTGAAGTCGACAAGCGTTCCGTCCTTGTCGAACAATATTCCCTTGATGTCGGCCAAACGCTTCACTCCGAACCACGCAATTGGTGGATATGTCCGACAAGGCCGGCGGTCGAGGCATCCCGCTTTGCGGCACTTTCCTTGCCTTCCACGACAGGCAGGAGGCCGGTGGCCAGTTCCTTGCCGAGCTCGACGCCCCATTGATCGAAGGAGTTGATGTTGAAGAGCGTTCCCTCGACGAAGACGCGGTGCTCGTAAAGCGCGATCAGCCGGCCCAAGGTGCGCGGATCGAGCTTGCGGTAGAGGATGGTCAGCGAGGGGCGGTTGCCCGAGAAGACGCGGTGCGGCGCGATGCGGTCGACGTCGGCGGGCTTCATGCCCTTGGCCAGCATCTGCGCGCGCGCCTCCTCCAGCGTGCGGCCCTTCATGAAGGCTTCCGACTGCGCCAGGCAATTGGCGAGCAGCAGGTCATGCTGATGCTTGAGATCAGGCTCATGGCCGACGGCGGCGGCGAGGAATTCGACCGGGATGAAATCGGTGCCCTGGTGCAGCAGCTGGAAGAACGCGTGCTGGCCGTTGGTGCCGGGCTCGCCCCAGACCAGCGGTCCGGTCGGCGTGGTCACCGCGGTGCCTTCGAGGGTGACGCTCTTGCCGTTCGATTCCATGTCGAGCTGCTGCAGATAGGCCGGCAGCCTGGACAGGCGCTGGTCGTAGGGGATGACGGCGCGGGCCGGGTATTTGCAGATCACCCGGTGCCACCAGCCGACCAGCCCCAGCAGCGCCGGCAGGTTCTCGCGCAACGGCGCGGTGCGGAAGTGCTCGTCCATCTCGTGCGCGCCATCGAGGAAGGCGCGGAAATTCCGCGGACCGACCGCGATCATGACAGGCAGGCCGATCGCGCCCCAGACCGAATAGCGGCCGCCGACCCAGTCCCAGAAACCGAAGACGCGATCGGGCGCGATGCCGAACTTGGCGACCAGATCGAGCGCGGTCGAGACGGCGGCGAAATGCTTGCCGACCGCCTCCTTGCCGAGCGCTTTCTGCACCCAGTCGCGCGCCGTCTGCGCATTGGTCATCGTCTCGACGGTGGTGAAGGTCTTGGAGGCGATGATGAACAGCGTGGTTTCGGCGGACAGGCCCTTCAGCGTGTCATGGATATGGGCACCGTCGATGTTGGAAACATAGTGCGCGCGCGGGCCGTCATGATAGGGGGCGAGCGCCAGGGTCACCATGGCCGGACCGAGATCCGAACCGCCGATGCCGATGTTGACGATGTCGGTGATCTTCTTGCCGGTGGCGCCGGCCGCCTTGCCGGAGCGGATCGCGTCGGCGAAGACGCCCATCGCGTCGAGCACGGCGATGACGTCCGCCTTGACGTCCTGGCCGTCGACCGTGACGCCCTTGCCGCTCAGGTTGCGCAGCGCCGTGTGCAGCACGGCGCGGTCCTCGGTGATGTTGATCTTCTTGCCGGCGAACATGGCTGCACGTCGACCTTCGAGATCGGCAGCCTTGGCGAGCTCTTCCAGCAAATCCATGGTGGTCGCGTCGACGGCGCATTTCGACCAGTCGAGCAACATGTCACCGTCGGTGGCGGAGAATGTTGCAAATCGCTGCGGATCGGCGGCGAAGGCCTGGCGCATGTCGCCCGGCGCGCTTGCGCGATGGTCGCGCAAGGCGGCGAGTTGTTTCTGGAAGGCTGTCTGATCCACTGGCGAGAAACTCCTGGCGTCTTCGACGCACCATACCAGACCGGATGTTTCCGGCGCGTGTCGTCGCGCCACAACTATTGAGCCGAACTCGGTCCGGTCAATACGCGGTTATGCCGCATCGCATCACGATGCGATGACAGAATGTGTCAGCGGCGCGGTTTGCAGCCGTCGATTTCGGACGAAGGATCACTGGCATAAATCCCAAAGATCAGAAAAATTGATTGGCGCAACCCCTTGTGCCACCGTTACATTCGACTGGTCCAGCCAAACGAAAAAAGCTGGCCATCGAGGAACATTTCCCATGCCACAGCGCAACGACACGGCCATATGGTCCGGCCTGTTCCGGATTTCGGCCGAATCCGGCCAAACCCTCCAGGCACAGATCCGCCAGGCGATCGTGGCCGCCATCCTAGACCGCCAAATCGCCGCTTCGATGCCGCTCCCCTCGTGCCGTATCCTGGCCGAGAAACTCGGCGTGGCGCGCGGAACCGTGGTTCTGGCCTTCCAGCAGCTCGTCGACCAGGGGTTCCTGGTGGCGCGCGAGCGTCGCGGCCATTTCGTCAATCCCGACGTGCTGGCAACACCCGCCAAGCCGCACCAGAAGGCGCCCGACCAGGCCAATGAGATCGACTGGAAGGCACGCCGGCAGATCGCGGCAAGCGATATGCCGCCGCCGGCCAAGCACGAGAACTGGATCAAGTCGTCCTACCCGTTCGTCTACGGCCAGTTCGACCCGGCGCTGTTCCCGACCGCCGAGTGGCGCGAGTGCAACCGCATGGCCCTGGCAGTGCTCGAGATCCGCAACTGGGCGTCCGACATGGTCGATCGCGACGATCCGCTCCTGATCGAGCAGATCCAGGCACGGCTCCTGCCCCGGCGCGGAATCTTCGCCAATCCCGACGAGATCATCGTCACGCTGGGCGCCCAGAACGCGCTCTACATGCTGGCGACACTTTTGATGACCAAGGGCTCCAAGGTGGCGATGGAAGATCCCGGCTACCCCGATGCCCGCTCGATCTTCCGGCTTGCGGGCGCCGACATCCAGCCAGTGCCGGTCGACCAATCCGGCATCGTAACCTCTTCTATCCCCAATGATTCCGGCTTTGTCTTCGTCACGCCCAGCCATCATTGCCCGACCATGGTGCCGTTGTCGGCCGAGAGGCGGCAGGATCTCCTGGCGCGTGCCAACCGGCACAACCAGATCATCATCGAGGACGGCTATGACAGCCAGCTTCTCGACGAGGCGCCGCAGCAGGCGCTGAAGAGCCTCGATCGCTCCGGCCGCGTCGTCTATGTCGGATCGATGTCGAAGACGCTGGCTCCGGGCTTGCGGCTTGGCTACATCGTGGCGTCGGCTGGACTAATCGCGGAGCTCAGGGCCCTGCGCCGCTTCATGCTGCGTCACCCGCCGGCAAACAACCAGCGCGCCGTGGCACTCTTCCTGTCGCTCGGGCATCACGAAGCGCTGGTGCGGCGGCTGTCGAGCGCCTTCGATGAACGGCGCAAGCGCCTGGTCCATGCGATTTCCGCCTTCCTGCCGGAATGGCGTTCGACCGACTCGGCCGGCGGTACGTCACTGTGGCTCGAAGGGCCACGCGGCACCGATTCGCGTGGACTGGCCGAGGCCGCGGCCTCGCGCAGTGTCATTATAGAGCCTGGCGACCGGTTCTTCGACCGCACGGAAAAGCCTTCGCGTTTCATGCGCTTGGGCATTTCCTCGATCGCGCTGCAGCACATCGAGCCCGGCATTCGCGAGCTCGCCACCGCGGCCGGACGCAGGCCGGCAGCGGCCTGATCCACTCTCCGATCCTCTTGACCGGAGCCGCATAACAGCGGCTCCGGCTCCTGTAGCTCTGGCACATGCAACCAGACCGTCTGGCTCATAGTCTGTGCCAATGCCGGCGGCATAGTCGTGGCACAAAGGGGAAGAAGCAGCCGATGGTGGACCAACCGCCGCCCTGTTTCCGAGAAAAAGTGGAGTGCCTCCATGTCAGTGGTTGTTGAAAAGCAGGAAGCGGCGGACCAGCGTTCGCGCCGCTCCGGCGGGCGCGAAGCGCGCCGCGCCATGCGGGCAGCGCCGTTGGCCGACGACATCAAGCCGGTGCGCGCAGGCCTCGAGGGCGGCAGCTACGGACCGCTGGCGGGCAATGACCAGGAGCGCATCCATGAAGCGGTGCTGACGCTGCTGGAGACGGTCGGCTTTGCCAATGCCATCCCTTCCTGCATCGAGGCGCTGACCAAGGTCGGCGCCACCTATGGCGACGATGGCCGCATTCGTTTTCCACGCGCGCTGGTGCTCGCCACGATCAGACGAGCTGCCCGGAATTTCACCTTGCACGGCCAGGACCCCAAACACGATATGGTGATCCAGGGCAAGCGCGTGCATTACGGCACGGCCGGAGCCGCGGTCCACCTGGTCGATGTCGAAAAGCGCGAATACCGCGAATCGCTGCTGCAGGACATCTATGACGCCGCCCGCATCGTCGAGGGGCTCGACAACATCCATTTCTTCCAGCGGCCGATGGTGCCGCGCGACATTCCCGATCCGCTCGAAATGGACTTCAACACGCTCTACGCCTGCGTGATGGGCACGTCCAAACATGTCGGCACCTCTTTCACGGTGCGCGAGAACGTGCAGCCGGCGCTCGAAATGCTCTATGCCATCGCCGGCGGCGAGGAGAATTTCCGCGCCAGACCGTTCGTGTCCAACTCGAACTGCTTCGTCGTGCCACCGATGAAGTTCGCCGAGGACGCCTGCGGCGTGCTCGAAGCCTGCGTCGATGGCGGCATCCCGATCCTGTTGCTGTCGGCCGGACAGGCCGGCGCCACCGCGCCGGCGGCGATTGCCGGCGCCGTCGTGCAAGCCGTGGCCGAAGTGCTGGCCGGTCTGGTCTATGTCAACGCCCTGAAGCCGGGACATCCGGCGATCTTCGGCACCTGGCCGTTCGTGTCCGATCTGCGCACCGGCGCCATGTCCGGCGGCTCGGCCGAACAGGCGGTGCTGACGGCGGCCTGCGCGCAGATGGCACAGTTCTACGATCTGCCGGGTGGTTCGGCCGCCGGCATGACGGATTCGAAACTGCCCGACATCCAGTCCGGCTACGAGAAGGGCATCACCGATGTGATGGCCGGCCTTGCCGGCCTCAACCTGGTCTATGAATCGGCCGGCATGCATGCCTCGCTGCTCGGCTTCTGCCTGGAAAGCCTGATCATCGACAACGACATGCTCGGCCACTGCCTGCGCTGCGTGCGCGGCATCGAGGTGACCGACGAGGCGCTGTCGATCGACACCATCGCCGATGTCTGCCTGAGGGGACCTGGCCACTATCTCGGCAACGAGCAGACGCTGCGGCTGATGCAGACGGAATATTTCTATCCCGCCGTCGGCGACCGGTTTTCGCCGAAGGAATGGAACGAGAAGGGCCGGCCCGACATCCTGCAGCGCGCGATCATCGAGAAGAAGCGCGTCCTTGCCGAACGTTTCCCGCGCCACGTGCCGAAGCTGCTCGACGACAAATTGCGCGCCCGTTTTGGCGAGATGATCAAGCTGCCGCGCGCCAATATGGGCGGGTAGCGCCGCTTTTCGTCAAGGCTTCAGTCCGCGCCCAGCCCATAACGCTCGACGACCTCGGCATCGATCAGCTTGGCGTGCAGCGCCATCAGCACGATCCGCGCGTCGAAACTGTCGCCGGCCTCGACCGCGGCCTCGATCCGGTGCTCGGCGTCCTGCCGCTGCTGCAGGCCTTGGGACCGCTCGAACGTCTCCGGCCCGGCAATGCAATAGCTGAACAGGCGCGCGACTTGCGGATAGGCCTGCGGCGGCGGCTCGCCGGTCCAGTGATCCTTCATCAGATTGACGATGGTGAGTTTTACACCTTCGGGCACAAGGGCGGGATGCAGGTCGGCGCCGCGCAAGGCCGTGTCGAGCTGCCTCAGATCGCCCGAGCGGCCGAACATTCCGAGGAAGCCGAGGGAAGAGCGCCGTCCCGCCATGATGGTCCAATCCGTTTCCAACCAGTTAGGTGGTTCGCAAGCGGATTACAAAGGCAGCGGAACCTAAAGCGCGCCGCGCGCTTTGGTCTTTGTTTTGATGCATGTCGTTCTCCCAAAACCGAGTCACTTTTGGGCGACATGCATTAGCCGCTTACCGCCAACAACAGGACACCGGCCAGAGCCGATCCGGCGAGCGTCGGCAGCATGCCGATCTTCAGCTTCAGGATGGCGATCATGGCGGCCAGGGAAAGCAGCGCCGCGCGCCAGTCGATCGACGAGAGCACCGGCACATTCATGCCTGGGCCTATCGTGTGAACCTCACGAAAAACGACATGCAAGGCAAACCACAAAGCGAGATTCATGATGACGCCGACGACGGCGGCGGTGATCGCGCCCAATGCGGCCGACAGGGCCTTGTTGCCGCGCAGGGCTTCGATGTAGGGCGCACCGAGGAATATCCAGAAGAAGCAGGGCGTGAACGTCACCCACAGTGTGAGCAGCGCCCCGAGCGACCCGGCAAGCAATGGGTCCAGCCCCCCGGGGTGACGGAACGCAGCGATGAAGCCGACAAACTGCAGCACCAGGATGAGCGGGCCTGGCGTGGTCTCGGCAAGCCCGAGACCATCGACCATTTCACCGGGGGCAAGCCAGCCGAAGGACTGGACGGCCGCCTGTGCGACATAGGCAAGCACCGCATAGGCGCCACCGAAGGTGACGACCGCCATCAGGCTGAAAAATCGGCCTATCTCGGTCCAGACGCTCGCGGAGCCGGTGAACCACCAGATCGCAAGGACAGGTCCGAGCCAGATCGGCAGCCAGATGGCGACAGTGCGCGGCGCATGCCATTTGGTCGGCGTGACATGGGCCAGTTCGCCGCGCTCGAACATCAGGTCGACCGCGCCCTTGATATCGGCAGTGTCGCCCTTGCCATGGGCGGAGCCGGAAAACAGGCCTGGAACAAGGCGGTCTCCCAGCCATCCTGTCAGGCCCGCCAGCAGGACGATGAGCGGGAACGGCACATTCAACGCATAGATGGCGATGAAAGCCGCGACCGCGATCGACACCATGACCGGGTTTTTCAGGGCACGCCGTCCGATCCGGATCACCGCCTGGACGACAATGGCCAGCACCGCCGCCTTCACCCCGAAAAACAGCGCCTCGACGAGCGGCACGTCGCCATAGAGTGCGTAGAGAACGCTCAGGGCCAGCATGACGAGCGCGCCCGGCGCGACGAACAGCACGCCGGCGACGAGGCCGCCGATCGTCCTGTGCAGCAGCCAGCCGATATAGATGGCGAGTTGCTGTGCTTCCGGGCCAGGCAGCAGCATGCAGTAGTTCAGCGCATGCAGGAAACGCTGTTCACCGATCCAGCGCCGCTCCTCGACCAGTTCCTTGTGCATCAAGGCGATCTGCCCGGCCGGCCCGCCGAAGCTGAGCAGTCCGATTTTCGCCCAGAGCCTCAGGGCTTCGGCAAAGGTCGGTGCGGCCGGCACTTCGACATTTACCCCGGCATCCTGCGGCACAAGAGCACTCATGCTGGTTTACCCCCAGCTGCCCCAGGCCAATTGTGGGTTTCTTCGGTGGCGTCGCGACACCAGCGGAAGAACGCGTCGTAGAGCAGCATGCCTGCTTCCAACTGTTCCAAATCGTCGCGATACATCCGCGACAGGCCGAGCGATGCCGCCAGAAAACCGGCGGCCTGGGGCACCAGATCGAGGCTTGCCGTGTCGGCGGCGCGCACGATCAGGGCAAGCCGATCGAGCGCCTCGGATTCCAGCCCGAACTCCTCGATCATCGTGTCGAAGGTGCAGCGATCGCCGCGATGGCTCCAGAACACATTGTCGATGTCGAAAGGCACGGCCTGAAAGCGGTCGGCGACAGCAGGCACTTCGGCTGCCTCGACGAACAGGAAGATCGCATGAGGATCGACGAAACGCCGGATCAGCCAGGGGCAAGCGATGCGGTCGACCTTCGGGCGCGATCGCGTCACCCACACAGTGCGGCCTTTTTCGTCGCGTGGCGGTAATTTTTCGGTGCGGACCAAAAGCCCCTTCGCGTCACGCCAGGCTTCGAAGCCGCCTTCGAGGGATTCAGCGGAAATTCCCTCCTGCCGCAGCCATGCGGCCACGCCTTGCGAGAGTTTTTGACCTTTCTGACAGACGACCGCGACCTGGCCGCCGGCAAATTCGGAAGCCCAGGTCGAAACAGTTTTGAAATTGCGTCGGCATGAGGCCGGCAGCAGGCGCTGATCGGCGTCGAAATCCTCATCGATGCGGACATCGATGATCACGGGCGCACCCGGCAGACCGACCAGACGGGACAGTTGCGATACGGTGATAGCGGTTGTTGACGGCATGGCGTCCACCTCCTGATAGAGAAGCCTGGACGCGAACGTTGGGCTGACGCCTCACGGGGTCGTCGCGATGCACCCCTTGCCATGACAGTGGATTTGTCCGGCCCGCTTGTCAAGGATCGCGCACGGTCTCGACCCGTCGTCGGCGCACGCCAAACGAAACACGGCCGGCGACCTGCGTGAGCAGGCCGCCAGCCGTCGATCCAATACCCGCGATTGTCGCCAGGAATAATCCATGACTATCCCTTGGAATAATCAGTGATTATCGCCGGAGCAATCAGTGATTGTCCCTGGGCACGCCGCTGGTGTGCGCGACATCCTGGTATTTCACCGCCGGCTTCAGCACCATTCCCTCCGAGAACTGGTCGACCATGCCGCGCTGGATCTCCTGCCACGGCGTCTGGTGCTTGGGATAATGATAGCCGCCATTGTTCTGCAGTTCGGCACGGCGCCGCGTGATCTCGTCATCGGTGACCAGGATATCGGCGGTGCCCTTCCTGAGATCGATGCGGACGCGGTCGCCTGTCTTGAGCAGCGCCAGGCCGCCGCCGATCGCGGCTTCCGGCGAGGCATTCAGGATCGACGGCGAGCCCGACGTGCCCGACTGGCGGCCGTCACCGATACAGGCCAGTGCGTGGATGCCCTTCTTGATCAGGTAGGCCGGCGGCTGCATGTTGACCACCTCGGCGCCACCGGGATAACCGACCGGGCCGGCGCCGCGCATGAACAGGATGGTGTGCTCGTCGATGCCTTGCGCCGGATCGTCGATGCGGGCGTGGTAATCCTCGGGGCCGTCGAAGACCATGGCGTTGCCTTCGAAGGCTTCGGGATCCTTCGGGTTGGACAGATAGCGCTCGCGGAATTCGGGCGAGATGCCGCTGGTCTTCATGATCGCCGAATCGAACAGATTGCCCCTGAGGTTGATGAAGCCGGCATTGGCCTTCAGCGGCTTGTCGACGCTGCGGATGACCTCGGCATTCTCGTTGGCGACCCCCTTGCAATTGTCACCGATCGACTTGCCGTTGACGGTCAGCGCATCGGGATGCGGCAACAGCCCACCCTTCATCAGTTCGGCCACCACCGCCGGCACCCCGCCGGCGTGATGGTAATCCTCGCCGAGATACTCGCCCGTCGGCTGCAGATTGACGATGAGCGGCACTTTGAGGCCGATCTTCTGCCAGTCGTCATTGTCGAGCGGCACCCCGAGATGGCGGGCAATCGCATTGAGGTGGATCGGCGCGTTGGTCGAGCCGCCGATCGCCGAGTTCACGACGATGGCGTTCTCGAAGGCCTTGCGCGTCATGATGTCGGATGGTTTCAGGTCTTCATGCACCATCTCGACGATGCGCTTGCCGGTCTCGTAAGAAATCTGGCCGCGCTCGCGATAGGGCGCCGGGATGGCGGCCGAGCCCGGGAGCTGCATGCCGAGTGCCTCGGCCAACGAATTCATCGTCGTGGCAGTGCCCATGGTGTTGCAATAGCCGGTGGACGGCGCCGAGGAGGCGACGATGTCCATGAACTCGTCATAGTCGATCTCGCCGGCCGACAGGCGCTCACGCGATTCCCAGACGATGGTGCCGGAGCCGGTGCGCTTGCCCTTGTGCCAGCCATTGAGCATCGGGCCGACCGACAGCGCGATGGCCGGAATGTTGACAGTGGCCGCCGCCATCAACAGCGCCGGCGTCGTCTTGTCGCAGCCGATGGTCAGCACCACGCCGTCGAGCGGATAGCCGTAAAGCACCTCGACGAGGCTGAGATAGGCAAGATTGCGGTCGAGGGCCGCGGTCGGGCGCTTGCCTGTTTCCTGGATCGGATGGCAGGGAAATTCGAACGGAATGCCGCCCATCGAGACGATGCCTTCGCGCACACGCTTGGCGAGTTCGATGTGGTGCCGGTTGCAAGGCGAAAGGTCCGAGCCGGTCTGGGCGATGCCGATCAGCGGCTTTCCCGACATTAGTTCGGCGCGCGTCAGCCCGTAATTCAGGTAGCGCTCGAGATAGAGCGCGGTCATTCCCGGATTGTCAGGGTTGTCGAACCACTCTTGCGAGCGAAACTTTTTCTTCTTCGTGGGGGCGCCAGCCATCATGGTCTCCGTATTTGTATGACAAATCGATATGACAACGCGCGGATGCAGGCAAGGGGCACGCGTGATCTGAACCCGCACTTTGGTGCGATAGACATGTATCGACCCGCACGCTACGACCAATCCGACATCGGTGATCCGGGAGGTTTTGATGGCTTTGGTGATCGAGGGCGAGGAACGTATCGCCGCACCCATACAGAAAGTATGGGAAGCTTTGAACGATCCGGCGGTGCTCAAGGAGAGCATTCCCGGCTGCCAGAGCCTGGAGATGAAGTCGCCGACCGAGATGGCGGCGACGGTCGTCCTGAAGATCGGACCGATCAAGGCGACCTTCAATGGCGAGGTGACGCTGAAAAACCTCAAGCCGCCGCATGCCTACACCATCCAGGGCGAAGGCAAGGGCGGCATTGCCGGCTTTGCCAAGGGCGGCGCCGACGTGACGCTGACACCGGATGGGCCGGACGCCACCGTCCTGAAATACGCGGCCAAGGCCGATGTCGGCGGCAAGATCGCCCAGCTTGGCAGCCGGCTGATCGAGTCGACCTCGAAGAAGCTGGCCGGACAATTCTTTTCGACATTCGGCGAGAAGGTGGGCGGATAGGCCCGCCCCCTTGAGAATCACTCGAAGACGATGTTCGGCACCGCCGCTTCGGCGGCGCCACGCTCCTCGTTGACCCGATCCCAGACCTTCGAAGCAATATCGCGATAAATTTTCGCCTCGGCGCTGTCGGGCTTCGACGCCACGACCGGCGAACCTTCGTCGGAACTTTCGCGAATGCCCATCTCCAGCGGCACTTCGCCGAGGAAGGTGACGCCGAGGCGCTCGGCCTCGCGGCGTGCGCCGCCATGGCCAAAGATGTCGTAGCGCTTGCCGGTGTCGGGCGCCAGGAAGTAGCTCATGTTCTCGACGATGCCGAGCAGCGGCACGTCAACCTTCCTGAACATGTTCAGCCCCTTGCGGGCATCGATCAGCGCCAGGTCCTGCGGCGTCGAGACGATGACGGCGCCGGCCAGAGGCACCTGCTGAGCCATGGTCAGCTGGGCGTCGCCGGTGCCGGGGGGCATGTCGACGACAAGCACGTCGAGCCGCCCCCATTCGACCTCGCGCAGCATCTGCGTCAGCGCCGACATCACCATCGGGCCGCGCCAGATCATCGGTGTCTCCTCGTCGACGAGGAAACCCATCGACATCACCTTCAGCCCATAATTCTCCATCGGCTTCAGGATCTTGCCGTCGACCGTCTGCGGCCGGCCGTGAATGTTGAGCAGCCTGGGCATGGACGGGCCGTAGATGTCGGCATCGAGCACGCCGACGCGCAGGCCGTTGGCGGCAAGACCGAGCGCGATGTTGACGGCGGTGGTCGACTTGCCGACACCGCCCTTGCCGGAAGCAACGGCGATGATCGCCTCAATGCCGGGCACGCCGCGCTTGCCATGGCTGTGCGAGGCGGGAGCCTGTGGGGCAGCACGCGGTGCGGCAGCGGCGGGCGGTGCCGATGGTGCCGGCCTGGCAGCGGGACGCGCTGGAACCGGCGCCTCCATGCCGCCGCCCTTCTTTTCGGCCGTCAGCGCGACGACGGCGCCGGCGACACCGGGGATTGCCTTGACGACACGCTCCGCGGCGGCGCGCAACGGCTCCATCTCCTGCGCCCTGGCGGCAGGAACCGTGATCGAGAAGAACACTTTTGCGTCGGCGATGAAGATCTCGGAGACCATGCCGAGATCGACGATATTGCTGGTGAAGTCAGGCCCATTGACCGTCTTCAGGCGCTCGGTGACGATTTCCTTGGTAACGGACATGATCTTTTCCTCGGCGTTCGGCCCCTCAGATAGTGTAGTTTTCGGGCAGAACCAAGCAGCCGCCTCGACGCACCCCTTGACGTCCCCTTGGCTGATGCGAACGAGAGCCGCGGTGGGCACAAGTCGCCAAGCATGGCGCGCGACCTATTTCAATGAGCATGAGGGAAGACAATCAGGGAAGGATAGGATCATGCTCGAAAACAGCAACGCCACGGCCAACATCGCGGTGAAGGACCTGGCGAGAGCAAAGGCCTTTTATGAGGGAACCCTAGGCCTCAAGCAGGTCGACGACATGGGTGGCGAACTGATCGTCTACAAAAGCGGCGACACGTTCATCAATGTCTATCGGTCCCAGTTCGCCGGTACCAACAAGGCGACGGCGGTGACCTGGATGGTCGGCGATCAAATCGAGACTGTCGTCAAATCGTTGAAATCGAAAGGCGTTGCCTTCGAACACTACGAAATGCCCGGGCTGACGATCGAGGGTGACGTCCATGTCGGCCAGGGCATGAAGGTCGCCTGGTTCAAGGATCCGGACGGCAACATCCTCAATCTTGTGAGCCAGTAGACCGCATCACGATTGGCGGGGGCTCCGCGCGCCGCGATATTGCCTCAACCCGCCAGGTTGACGGCAAAATAAGTAAGAGCCGAAATCGCCGCCGTCGCCGGCAAGGTGACGATCCAGGCGATGACGATGTTGCCGGCAAGGCCCCAGCGCACCGCCGAGACGCGGCGGGCGGCGCCGACACCGATGATGGCGCCGGTGATCGTATGCGTGGTCGAGACGGGAATGCCGAGCCAGGTGGCGGCGAACAGCGTAATGGCACCGCCGGTCTCGGCACAGAAACCCTGCATCGGATTCAACCGGGTGATCTTCGAGCCCATGGTGTGGACGATGCGCCAGCCGCCGAACAGCGTGCCCAGCGCCAGCGCCGACTGGCAGGTGAGGACGACCCACAGCGGCACGTAGAATTTCTCGCCGAGCATGCCTTGCGAATAGAGCAGCACGGCGATGATGCCCATGGTCTTCTGGGCATCGTTGCCGCCATGTCCGAGCGAATAGAGCGAGGCGGAAAAGAACTGCAGCACGCGGAAGGTGCTGTCGACGGCAAACGGCGTCTGGCGCACGAACAGCCACGAAACCACGAGGATGAGGACGAGCGCCAAGACAAAACCCGTTGCCGGCGACAGGACGATCGCGGCGACCGTCTTGCCGAGCCCCGACCAGACGATGGCGCCGACGCCCGCCTTTGCAACGCCGGCGCCGACCAGCCCGCCGATCAGCGCGTGCGAGCTGCTCGAAGGGATGCCGGCGATCCAGGTGACGATGTTCCAGACGATGGCGCCGACGAGAGCCGAGAAGATCACCGCCGGCGTGACGATGCTGACGTCGACGATGCCCTTGCCCACGGTTTCGGCGACATGGAGGCCGAAGAACATGAAGGCGATGAAATTGAAGAAAGCCGCCCAGAACACCGCATAATGCGGCCGCAGCACGCGCGTGGAGACGATCGTGGCGATGGAGTTGGCCGCGTCGTGCAGGCCGTTGAGAAAATCGAAGAACAGTGCGACGGCGACAAGGCCGGCCAGCAGGGGAAAGGCTATGGTGGCTTCCATCCCCTAGACGTTCTCGATGACGATGCCGCTGATCTCGTTGGCGACGTCCTCGAAACGGTCGACCACCTTCTCGAGCTGGCCGTAGATCTCGCTGCCGATCAGATAGGCCATAGGGTCGCTGCCGCCGTGTTTCCTGAACAGGTCTTTCAGCCCCTGCTCGTGCAGATCGTCGGCCCGGCTTTCGACGCGCATGACTTCTTCGGCGATGGCGTTGAGGCGCACCGTGTGGGTGCCGACCTTGGCGAGCAGCGGGATCGCCTCGGCCACCAGCTTGGCGGCAGCGACGATGACCCCGCCCATCTCCTGCATCAGCGGGTCGAATTCCTTCTTTTCGAACAGTCTTACCGTCTTGACGGTCTTGTGCATCATGTCGATGGCATCATCCATCGACTGGATCAGGTCCTTGATGTCGCCGCGATCGAAAGGCGTGATGAAGGAGCGCCGCACGGCAAGCAGGACTTCGGCGGTGATGTGATCGGCCTCGTCCTCGAGATCGACGATCTTCTGGCACCAGCGATCGATATCCTTGCCCTGGAGGAGGAGCTGCAGCGCTTCCGCGCCGCCGACCACCGTGCGGGAATGCCGCTCGAACAGATCAAAGAAGCGATCTTCGCGCGGCAGCAGCTTGCGGAACCAGCCCAGCATGTCAGTCTCCCATCACGGCCGGTTCACGACCGTTTTACTGACATAGCGCCGCACGGCGCCGCGGGGAACCGTAAGCCGGCTGAAAAGATGTGGATGCGGGGCGTTATGCATATCGCTTGCGGCAAAGGACAAATTGCCCGAGCCTGCGTGACGACCGGAAGGATGGCATGATCGACAAACTCGAATTCTTCATCGCGCTGGCCAAGGAAGAGCATTTCGGCCGGGCGGCGGAAGTGTGCGGCGTTACCCAGCCGACGCTTTCGGCCGGGATCAAGCAACTGGAAGGCCAGCTCGGCGTCATGCTGGTGCTGCGCGGCTCGCGCTTCCAGGGCCTGACGCCGGAAGGCAAGCAGGTGCTGGTTTGGGCGCGGCGCATCGTTGGCGACTCAAGGACCATGCGCGAGGAAATGCGCGCGGCGCGCCACGGCCTTGCCGGCCGCATCCGCATCGCCGCTGTCCCGACGGCGCTGGCCATGGTGGCGCGGCTGACGACGCCGTTCCGCGAAAAGCATCCCGGCGTCACTTTTTCCGTCCTGTCGCGGACCTCGATCGAGGTGCTGACGCTGCTCGGCAATTTCGACGTCGATGCCGGCATCACCTATCTCGACAACGAACCTCTTGGGCGGGTGACCAGCGTGCCGCTCTATGACGAGCGCTACCAGCTGATCACGGCGGTCGGAAACCCCTATTCCGACCGCGACAAAGTGACGTGGGCCGAGATCAGCCATCTGCCGCTCTGCCTGCTAACGCCGGACATGCAGAACCGGCGCATCATCGACCAGCATCTGGCGGAAGCCGGCGTGCAGGTGCGGCCGACTCTGGAATCCAACTCGATGATCGTCTTGTTCTCGCATATCCGGACCGGCAAATGGTCATCGATCATGCCTCTCAACCTCGCGGAAACATTCGGCTTTTCGGAGCCGATCCGGGCCATTCCGATCGTCGAACCGGATGCCAGCCATACCGTCGGGCTGGTGGCGGCGCCGCGCGAGCCGCACACGCCGCTGGTGCAGGCGCTGCTGGACGAGGCGATGGCGCTGGCAGACGATTTCCGCGCCCATCGCTAGGCTAGGAATGCCCTGAGAAGACGCTTGATAGAAATTTTCTATCGAACGACGAAACCGCTTTATTGATTTCGGAGGTTTCCTCTGATTTCTTAAGCACTTAGCGATATTGCGCCTTATGCATGTCGTTGCCCCAACACCGCTTCGCATTTTTGGGCGACATGCATAGGGAAAGCCACGACCAGGGAGGGCGCTGCATGACGATGCAGCCTGCAAGTACCGAGATTGCATCGCGCACGGCCGCGATCGTCCAGGAATTGAAAGGCCTCGAAGGCCCGCTGCTGCCGATCCTGCACGGCATCCAGGAGGAATTCGGCCATGTGCCGCATGATGTGCTGCCCGTCATCGCCGACGGGCTGAACCTCTCCAGGGCGGAGGTGCATGGCGTCGTGACCTTCTATCATGATTTCCGTGCCCGGCCGGCCGGCCGTCACGTGCTCAAGCTTTGCCAGGCGGAAGCCTGCCAGTCGATGGGCTCGGATGCGGTCGCCGCCAAGGTCAAGCAACTGCTCGGCATCGATTTCCATGAGACCACCCGCGACGGATCGGTTACACTCGAGCCCGTCTATTGCCTCGGGCTTTGCGCCTGTTCACCTTCGGCAATGCTCGACGGCGAGGTGATCGGGCGGCTCGACGACGACAAGATCGACGAGATCGTCGCCGAGGTGCGCTCATGATCCCCCGCATCTACATTCCCGGCGATTCCGGCGCGCTGGCGCTGGGCGCCGAAAAGGTCGCCAAGGCGGTTCGCGCGGAGCTCGCCGAACGCGGCATCGAGGCCAAGATCGTGCGCAACGGCTCGCGCGGCGCCTATTTCCTGGAACCGATGGTCGAGGTCGCGACCGCCAACGGCCGCGTCGCCTACGGTCCCGTCAAGGCTTCCGACGTCAAGAGCTTGTTCGACAGCGGCTTCCTCACCGGCGGCCATCACAAACGCTGGCTGGGCGCGCCGGACAAGATCCCCTTCCTGGCCAAGCAGACCAGGCTGACCTTCGCGCGCTGCGGCATCAACGACCCGTTGTCGCTCGACGCCTATAAATCGCTCGGCGGACTGAAGGGCCTGCAGAACGCGGTGGCCATGGCGCCCGCCGACATCGTCAAACAGGTGACGGAGTCCGGCCTGCGCGGCCGCGGCGGCGCCGGCTTCCCGACCGGCGTCAAGTGGAAGACGGTGCTGGATACGACGGGTGACCGCAAATACATCGTCTGCAACGCCGACGAGGGCGACAGCGCCACATTCGCCGACCGCATGATCATGGAAGGCGATCCCTTCGTGCTGATCGAAGGCATGACGATCGCCGGCATCGCCACCGGTGCCACCAAGGGTTTCGTCTATATCCGCTCGGAATATCCGCATGCGGTGGCTGTCATGAACAAGGCCGTCGAAGTCGCCCGCAAGGCCGGCGTGCTCGGCGCCAACGTGCTGGGCTCGCCCAACGCCTTCGACATGGAGATCCGCGTCGGCGCCGGCGCCTATGTCTGTGGCGAGGAAACCTCGCTCTTGAACAGCCTTGAAGGCAAGCGCGGCGTGGTGCGTGCCAAGCCGCCGCTGCCGGCGATCCAAGGGTTATTCGGCAAGCCGACGGTGATCAACAACGTCATCTCGCTGGCTTCCGTCCCTGTCATCATGGACAAGGGTGCCGCATTCTACAAGGATTTCGGCATGGGCCGCTCGCGCGGCACGATCCCGATCCAGATCGCCGGCAACGTCAAGCATGCCGGCCTGTTCGAAACCGCCTTCGGCCTGACGCTGGGCGAGATCGTCGACGATATCGGCGGCGGCACGGCCACCGGCCGGCCGGTGAAGGCCGTGCAGGTCGGCGGCCCGCTCGGCGCCTATTTCCCGCGCGCGCTGTTCGACACGCCGTTCGACTATGAAGAATTCGCCAAGCGTGACGGGCTGATCGGCCATGCCGGCATCACCGTGTTCGACGACACCGCCGACATGCTGAAGCAGGCGCGCTTCGCCATGGAGTTCTGCGCCATCGAAAGCTGCGGCAAGTGCACCCCTTGCCGCATCGGCTCGACGCGCGGGGTGGAGACCATCGACAGGCTCGCCGCCGGCATCGAGCCGGAAAAGAACCTCGCTCTGGTCACCGACCTCTGCAACACGATGAAGTTCGGATCGCTCTGCGCGCTGGGCGGCTTCACGCCCTACCCGGTGATGAGTTCGATCACCCATTTCCCCGAGGATTTCAAGCCGGCGCCCGCGCGCGTGGCTGCTGAATAGGAGCTGGCAGATGAACATCAAGGCCGACTTCCCGACGCTCATCGAAGAACTCGATTACGGAACCCCGGAATCGAAGGCGCAAAAGCAGGTCACGCTGACCGTCGATGGCCGCAGCATCAGCGTGCCGGAAGGCACGTCGATCATGCGTGCGGCGATGGAAGGCGGGGTCGAGATCCCGAAACTCTGCGCCACCGACATGCTGGACTCGTTCGGCTCCTGCCGCGTCTGCCTGGTCGAGATCGAAGGGCGCGGCGGCACGCCGGCATCCTGCACGACGCCGGTCGGCGAAGGCATGGTGGTCAAGACGCAATCCGATCGGCTCGACGCCATCCGCCGCGGCGTCATGGAACTCTATGTCTCCGACCATCCGACCGGCTGGAACGAGAAGGCCGGAACCGGCGCCAGCGAGTTCGACGCGGTGGCGAAGTCGGTCGGCCTGGCCGAGAACCGCTACGGTGTCGAGGGCCGCAATCACGTCAAGCAGGAAGACGGCGTCGCGCCCGGCCATGGTTCGCTGGCGGTCGACTACATCGCCCGCGATGAATCCAATCCCTACTTCACCTACGATCCGGCGCAGTGCATCGTCTGCTCGCGCTGCGTCCGCGCCTGTGAGGAGGTGCAAGGCACATTCGCGCTGACGATCGAGGGCCGCGGTTTCGAATCGCGCATGGTCGCCGGCATGCACGAGGATTTCATCGCCTCCGAATGCGTATCCTGCGGCGCCTGCGTGCAGGCCTGCCCGACCGATGCGCTGCGCGAGAAGACCGTGCTTGCCAAGGGTCTGCCGGAGCGCTCGGCCGTCACCACCTGCGCCTATTGCGGCGTCGGCTGCTCGTTCAAGGCGGAAGTCAAGGACGACGAAGTCATTCGCATGATGCCCTACAAGGAGGGCAAGGCAAACCATGGCCATTCCTGCGTGAAGGGCCGTTTTGCCTATGGCTACGCCACCCACAAGGACCGGATCCTGTCGCCGATGATCCGCGAGAAGGTCAGCGATCCCTGGCGCGAGGTGAGCTGGGAAGAGGCGATCGCCCATNATCCTGTCGCCGATGATCCGCGAGAAGGTCAGCGATCCCTGGCGCGAGGTGAGCTGGGAAGAGGCGATCGCCCATACGGCCAAGGAATTCCGCCGCATCCAGTATCAATACGGACGCACATCCATCGGCGGCATCACCTCGTCGCGCTGCACCAACGAAGAAACCTATCTCGTGCAGAAGCTGGTACGCCAGGGCTTCCGCAACAACAATGTCGACACCTGCGCGCGCGTCTGCCATTCGCCGACGGGCTACGGGCTCGGCCAGACCTATGGCACCTCGGCCGGCACGCAGGATTTCGATTCCGTCGATTACACCGACGTCGCCGTCATCATCGGCGCCAATCCGGCTTCGGCGCACCCGGTGTTCGCCTCGCGGCTGAAGAAGCGGCTGCGCCAGGGCGCCAAACTGATCGTGCTCGATCCGCGCCGCACCGAGATGGTCAAGTCGGCGCATATCGAAGCGGACTATCACCTGCCGCTGAAGCCCGGCACCAATGTGGCGGTGCTGACGGCGCTGGCGCATGTCATCGTCACGGAAGGCCTGTTCAACGAGGCCTTCATCCGCGAACGCTGCGACTGGACGGAATTCCAGGACTGGGCGTCCTTCGTCGCCTTGCCGGAAAACAGCCCCGAGACCGTCGGCAAATTGTCCGGCGTCGATCCCGAGCTGATCCGGGGAGCCGCGCGTCTCTACGCCACCGGCGGCAACGGCGCGATCTATTACGGCCTCGGCGTCACGGAACACAGCCAGGGTTCGACCACGGTTATGGCGATCGCCAACCTTGCCATGGCGACCGGCAATATCGGACGGCCGGGCGTCGGCGTTAACCCGCTGCGCGGCCAGAACAACGTGCAAGGCTCGTGCGACATGGGCTCTTTCCCGCACGAACTGCCGGGCTATCGCCATATCTCGGGCGACGCCGTGCGCGACATCTACGAGAGCCTGTGGGGCGTGAAGCTCGACGACGAGCCTGGCCTGCGCATTCCCAACATGCTGGATGCCGCCGTCGACGGCTCCTTCAAAGGGATCTACATCCAGGGCGAGGACATCCTGCAGTCCGACCCCGACACCAAGCATGTCGCCGCCGGCCTGGCGGCCATGGAATGCGTGGTCGTGCACGACCTGTTCCTCAACGAGACGGCGAATTACGCGCATGTCTTCCTGCCGGGCTCGACCTTCCTTGAGAAGGACGGCACCTTCACCAACGCCGAACGCCGCATCAACATGGTGCGCAAGGTTCTGGAGCCGAAGGCACGCTACGCCGACTGGGAAGCGACGCAGGAGCTTGCCCGCGCGATCGGGCTCGACTGGAACTACCAGCATCCCTCTGAGATCATGGACGAAATCGCCCAGACGACGCCGAGCTTCGCCGGTGTCTCGTTCGGGCTGCTCGACCGTGTCGGATCCGTGCAGTGGCCCTGCAACGAGAAGGCACCGCTCGGCACGCCGATCATGCATGTCGACGGCTTCGTGCGCGGCAAGGGCAAGTTCATCCGCACCGAATATGTGGCGACGGACGAGCGGACCGGGCCGCGCTTCCCGCTGCTGCTCACCACCGGCCGCATCCTCAGCCAATACAATGTCGGCGCGCAGACACGGCGCACCGACAACGTCATGTGGCACTCGGAAGACCGGCTGGAGATCCATCCGCACGATGCCGAGAACCGTGGCCTGCGCGATGGCGACTGGGTGCGGCTGACCAGCCGTTCTGGCGAGACGACGCTGCGGGCGCTGATCACCGATCGGGTGTCGCCGGGCGTGGTCTATACGACGTTCCACCATCCGGACACGCAGGCCAACGTCATCACCACCGACTTCTCCGACTGGGCGACGAACTGTCCGGAGTACAAGGTGACGGCGGTTCAGGTCGGCGCGTCGAACGGCCCGTCGGACTGGCAGCGCGACTATGACGAGCAGGCACGCAACAGCCGCCGTATCGCACCGCTGGAAGCGGCGGAGTAGGGTTGGGTGTCTCGTCGAGGCGCCCCCCTCTGGCCTGCCGGCCATCTCCCCCTCAAGGGGGGAGATTGGATGGCGCACCGCCTTTCGCCAATCGCCAACGTCGAAAAGTGGGTGATATCGGCCAAGCTGCCAATCTCCCCCCTTGAGGGGGAGATGGCCGGCAGGCCAGAGGGGGGCGCGTGACCCGCAAACGTCTAGCCATTACGCAAATCTCCCGCCTGGCGCACCGCGCCAGTGGCACTGTCGCGGCCAACCGGATGGTTCCGGAGGAGACGCCGGTGGCATTCTCGTTCGCCGGCACCACCCATGCGGTGATGATGGCGAGCCCGGCCGATTTCGAGGATTTCGCGCTCGGCTTCTCGCTGACCGAAGGCATCATCGCCGCGCCTGAGGAAATCGAGGCGATCGAGGTCGAGGATCATGGCGCCGGCATCGATATCCAGATCCGGCTGAAGGACCAGGCCAACACGCGCTTCGAGGCGCGGCGGCGCCGGCTTGCCGGGCCGGTCGGCTGCGGGCTTTGCGGCATCGAATCCATCGAGGAAGCCATGCGCTCCGTCGACGCGGTTGGTGCGTCAAAACTTACGCTTGATGCGAACGACGTCGTGCGCTCCGTGAAGCTCTTGTCGAAAGTGCAGCCGCTGCATGCCGAGACCGGAGCCGTGCATGCCGCCGGTTTCTACGTTCCGGGCAAGGACGTCGTCATGGCGCGCGAGGATGTCGGCCGCCACAATGCGCTGGACAAGCTGGCCGGCGCTCTGGCCAAGGCCGGCATCGACGGTTCGACGGGCGCCGTCGTGGTGACCAGCCGTGTCTCGGTCGAGATGGTGCAGAAGACGGCGGCGATCGGTTCCGCCTTCATCATCGCCGTCTCGGCGCCGACCGCACTTGCCATCCGCACGGCGCAAGAGGCCGGCATGACGCTGGTGGCGCTGGTGCGCGGCGATGATTTCGATGTTTTCACCCACCCTGACCGGGTGGTCTTGGGAGTTGCCCAGCATGTCGCATGACGAAGACCACATCACGAGCACCAGCGAGAAGCTGGTGCGCATGGCCAACCAGATCGCGGCCTTTTTTCATTCCAGGCCGCGCGAAGAGGGTGTCGCGGGCGTCGCCGAGCACATCAACAAATTCTGGGAACCCAGGATGCGGCGGCAGTTCTTCGAGATGCTGGACAGTGGCGGCGAAGGCTTCGACGAACTCGTCGTGGTCGCTTCCGCCAGGATCAAGCGGCCGATCTCGCCGGCCGAGGCCGATCTCAAGCTGGGATTGAAGGCCTCCCCGGCCGACATCGCCGCCTCACAAAAATAGCCGCAGGAGCCGCGCAGGCTTATATTTCTGCTTGCTAAAGTTTAAGCTGCCGCAAGCGGCGCGGCTCTGCTATGGTTGACGATCAGAAATCGTCAGGCCGGGCGGAAAACTCGTGAGGCCGATCGCGACCCGATATGCCCTCAGTGGCGAGGTGCGGATCGCCTATCAGGTGGTCGGCCAAGGATCGTTCGATCTCGTCTTCGTGCCAGGCTTCATTTCCAACCTCGACCTGCACTGGGATGACGAGGGCTACAGCCGGTTGCTCAAGCGGCTTTCGGCGTTCTCGCGGTTGATCCTGTTCGACAAGCGCGGCACGGGCCTTTCCGACCGTGTCGATGTCCATAACCTGCCCAGCCTGGAAACCCGCATGGACGATGTGCGCGCGGTGATGGATGCGGCCGGCAGTGGGCGTGCCGCGCTGCTCGGCGCTTCCGAAGGCGCGCCGATGGCCATGCTGTTCGCCGCCACCTATCCGGAGCGGACACGGGCTTTGGCGCTCTATGGCGGCTATGCGCATTTCCACAAATGGGTGATGCCGCCGGAGCGCCTCGACGCCTTCATCGAGATGGCCGAGACGGCCTGGGGCACCGGCGCCACCTTGCCCCATTTCGCGCCGGGCCGGGTTGACGACGCCCGTTTTTCAACCTGGTGGGCGCGCTTCGAGCGCCTGTCGGCGAGCCCGACCGCGGCGGCGGCACTGGCGCGGATGAACGCCGAGATCGACATACGCGGCGTGCTGGCGGCGATCGGCGCGCCGACGCTGCTGATCCATCGCCGCAACGACGTCCGGGTCGATCCCGACGCCAGCCGCTTCCTGGCCAGGAACATCCCCAATGCGCGGCTGGTCGAAATCCCGGGGCGCGACCATCCGATCTGGACCGGCGATGTCGACAGGGTGGCCGACCTGATCGAGGAGTTTCTGACCGGCGAGCGCGCGGTGGCGGAAGCGGAGCGCGTTCTAGCGGCGCTTCTGGTGACACGTATCTACGATACGGCGCGGCTTGGCGACCGGATGTGGAGCGAACGCAGCCAGCATTTCCACGAAACATGGCGGACGCTTGTCGGACGCCATGGCGGGCGCTGCGTGGATATACACGGCGAGATGATGATTTCACGCTTCGATGGACCCGGGCGTGCCTTGCGCTGCGCGGCGGCGTTGCGCGACGCGGCGCAGCAGATCGGCGTGGCAAGCGCACAGGGCGCGCATGTCGGCGAGATCGAGACGCGCGGCCCTCCCATAGGATTGACGGGCCGCGTGACCATTCAGCTCGCCGCTCACGCCGGGCGCGGCGACATACTGGCGTCGCGGCTGGTCGCCGACCTGGCGGTCGGCTCGGGACTTCACTTCGTCGAAGCGGGGCGTGTCAGCATCGATGAGCTGGACGAGCCGCTGGCGCTTGTGCTCGCGTTGTCCGAACAGCATCTGGAGCCGGCCTGCCGTCCCAAGGTCAAGGCGGCCGAGCCGGCCTCGCTGACGGTGCGCGAGAGCGAGGTCGTGAATCTGATCGCCGACGGCAAGAGCAATGCCGCGATCGCCGCCGAACTCAGGCTGAGCGAGCACACGGTCAAGCGCCACGTCGCCAACATACTGCTCAAGCTCGACCTGCCGTCGCGAGCCGCGGCAGCGGCATTTTCCGTCAGGCACGCTGGCCCGGACGGGCCATGAGAGCCATGGCGATTTCGGGCGAAGCGCCGGGGCCGAAGTAAGGGCTATCAATGTCCCCATGCAGGCCAGGCGGGTATTGCCAGGAAGGCGCTGCGAACGGAGGATGAAATGCTCAAGTCAAAGCTGAATGTCAGATCACTCGTGATAGCGGCAGGCGTTGGCGCGCTGTTCACGATCTCTCCCGCGAGAGCCGAGGATGCATCGGCGGCGGCCGCCTACAAGGACATCGAGGCAACGCTCGGTTCGGTGCCTGACATGTTCAAGACGCTGCCCGACGTCGCCATCGCCGGCGCCTGGGCCGAGATCAAGGGGGTGCAGCTCAACCCCAACACCGCGCTGGACGGCAAGACCAAGGAACTGATGGGCCTTGCGGTCGCCGCGCAGATCCCCTGCCAGTACTGCATCTATTTCCACACAGAGGCTGCCAGGCTCAACGGCGCGAGCGACGAGGAGATCAAGGAGACGATCGCAATGGCGGCGATCGTGCGCCACTGGTCGACGATCCTCAACGGCAGCCAGGTCGATCTGGCGACTTTCAAGAAGCAGACCGACGACGTCTTCGCAGCCGTGAAGGCGAAGTCGCAGTGAAAAAACACGGCCCGTCGATGATCGACGGGCCGTGCTTCCAATCATCGAACGCCCGATCGGGTAGACGGGCACATGGAGGATAAAATGCTGACCAAGACTCACACAGTGGATGGCGCGGCGATCAAGAAGGCGATCGAAGGCCGTGACGGCAAGATGCTGTCGAGCTTCTACGCCGACGATGCGCTGGTGCGGGTGATCGACCGCAACAACCCGCCGAGCAAGCCACGTGAAATCCGCGGGCGCGCAGCGATCACGACGTTCTGGGACGACATCTGCAGCCGCGCGATGACCCACAAGGTCGACACCACCATCGCCAACGGCGACAGCCTGGCCTTCACCCAGGCCTGCTCCTATCCGGACGGCACCAAGGTGTTCGCCGCCGCGATGTTGGAGTTGAAGAACGGGCAGATCGCACGGCAGACCGTCGTGCAGGCCTGGGACGAGTAGATCAACCGCAAACCACCGAGGGAGAAAAAATGTTCAGCGCGAGATGGCAGATCGACGCCAAGTTCGGACACAAGCAGACCGTGCTCGAACTGCTCAAGAAATGGGAACGCGAGATCGGCTCGCAGGTCGGCCTCGCCGACCTGCAATTCCAGATCATGACGGGATCGATCGGTGCGAGAGAAGCAACGGTCGAGTCGCATCATCAGGTCGAGAGCCTGGCCCAGCTGGAAGCGTTCTTCGCCAAGATCAACAGGATCGACGCGCATGCCAAATGGGGCAAGGAGATGGAGCCCTATGTCGTTTCGGGCACCAGCCTGTGGAACATCTATCGCATCGTGGAGTAGTGATTACGCTCGACCTTCCTTCTCCCATTGCGGGAGAAGGTGGATCGACGCGTCAGCGTCGAGACGGATGAGGGGTGTTCCAGCTTGGCGCCAAGCTACCCCTCACCCGGATTGCCAACCGATTTGCGAAGGGCAAATCGGGGCAATCCGACCTCTCCCACAGGGGGAGAGGTAGAAGCGCTACTACCCATGCGCCACCATCACGTGGCGCACCGCGGTATAGTCCTCCAAGGCATAGAGCGACATGTCCTTGCCGTAGCCGGACTGCTTCAGCCCGCCATGCGGCATCTCGTTGGTCAGCATGAAGTGGGTGTTGATCCAGGTGCAGCCATATTGCAGGCGGGCGGCCGTCGCCATGGCGCGCGAGACGTCCTTGGTCCACACGGACGACGCCAGGCCGTAGTCGCTGTCATTGGCCCAGCCCACCGCCTCGTCGACTTCCGTGAACCGAGTGACCGAGACGACCGGGCCGAAGACTTCTCGGCGCACGATCTCGTCCTCCTGCAGCGCGCCGGCAACAACGGTCGGCTGATAGTAGAAGCCGGTGCCCTCGCCCGGCTTGCCGCCCGTGGTGATCTCGATGTGCTTCAGTTCCGAGGCGCGCTCGACGAAGCTCGAGACGCGGTCACGCTGGCGGCGCGAGATCAGCGGCCCGATCTCGTTCTCGGTATCGTCGGGCAGATTGAACTTGATGGTCGACACGGCCGAAGAGAGATCGGCGACGAGCTTGTCGTAGATCTTCTTGCCGGCATAGATGCGGCAGGCGGCGGTGCAGTCCTGGCCGGCATTATAATAGCCGAAGGCGCGCAGACCCGCGACGACGGCGCCAAGGTCCGCGTCGTCGAAGACGATGACCGGCGCCTTGCCGCCGAGCTCCAGATGCGTGCGCTTGACCGACTTGGCGGCGGCTTGCAGCACCTTCTTGCCGGTGGCGACGTCGCCGGTAATCGAGATCATGTTGACCTTGGGGTGGTTGATCAGCGTGTTGCCGACACTGTCGCCACGGCCGAGCACGACATTGACGACGCCTTCAGGCAGGATCTCGGCCAGGATTTTCGCCAGCTTGAGTGCCGTCAGCGGCGTCTGCTCAGACGGCTTGAAGACGACGGTGTTGCCGCCGGCGATCGCCGGCGCGACCTTCCAGGCCATCATCATCAGCGGATAGTTCCAGGGCGCGATCGAGGCGACGATGCCGATCGGATCGCGCCGCACCATGGAGGTGTGGCCAGGCAGATATTCACCGGCGACGACACCCGGCATCGAGCGGACAGCGCCGGCGAAGAAGCGGTAGCAGTCGACGATCGCCGGAATCTCGTCATTGAGCACGGAATTGACCGGCTTGCCGCAGTTCAGGGCTTCGAGAGTTGCGAATTCCCTGGCTTCGGCCTCGATACGGTCGGCGATCTTGAGCAGATAACCCGAGCGCTGCGCCGGCGTGGTGCGCGACCACAAGACGAACGCCTGTTCGGCCGCCAATACCGCTGCCTCGATCTGCGCCTGGCTGGCCTCGGGCAGGTTGAGGATGGCCGCCCCGGTCTTCGGATTGAGGATCGGCTCCTCGGCGTCCGTGCCCTTCTCGAATTTCGAGCCGATCAGCATCTGGGTGTCCATTGGGTTCCTCCTTGGACGGAAGTGAGTAGTGAGTAGTGAGTAGTGAGAGTAGAGATCAGGGTCTGACCGTGATTTTTGCTACTCACTACTCACTACTCACTTGGCTACTCCCTATTCGCTGTTTCATTTCCCGCTTCCGGCGATCTGGTCGCCGTCGCGGGTCAGGTAATAGGCAAACAGGATAGGCAGCAGCGTCACCAACACGACGACCATGGCCACGACATTGGTGACCGGGCGCTGGCGCGGACGGATCAGCTCCTCCAGCATCCAGATCGGGACGGTCTGCTGCTGGCCGGCGGTGAAGGTGGTGACGATGACCTCGTCGAACGAAAGCGCGAAGGCCAGCATGCCGCCGGCAAGCAGCGCGGTGGCGATGTTGGGCAGCACGACATGCCGAAAGGTCTGGAAACCGTCGGCGCCGAGATCCATCGACGCTTCGATCATCGAACCGGAGGTGCGCCGGAAACGGGCGACCGCGTTGTTGTAGACGACGACCACGCAAAAGGTGGCGTGGCCGAGCACGATCGTCCAGAACGAGAAGGGAATGTCGGCGAGCGCGAAGGCCGAGCGCAGCGCGATGCCGGTGATGATACCGGGCAAGGCGATCGGCAGGATGACCAGCAGCGAGATGGTCTCGCGGCCGAAGAATTTTGTCTGCGACACCGCGGCGGCGCAGAGCGTGCCGAGGATCAAAGCAATCGCGGTCGAGATGGCGGCGACACGCACCGAAAGCGATAGTGCTTCCCAGACATCGGGCCGGTTCCAGGTGACGGCGAACCACTGCATGGTGAGCCCGGGCGGTGGCCAGACGAAGCTCTTCTCTTCCGTTGTGAAGGCGTAGACGAAGATCAGCAGGATCGGCAGATGCAGGAAAAGCAGACCGCAGGCGGCGGCGATCTTCAGACCGAGCGGAGCCGATTGACCACGGTCAGAGCGCATCGAAAGCCCCCATGCGCTTGGCGCCCCAGAGGTAGAAGCCCATGATGACGATCGGCACCACGGTGAAGGCGGCGGCGAGCGGGATGTTGCCGGCGGTGCCCTGCTGCGAATAGACGGCCTGGCCGATGAACAGCCGCGAGGTGCCGATGATCTGCGGGATGATGTAGTCGCCCAATGTCAGCGAGAAGGTGAAGATCGAGCCGGCGACCATGCCAGGCAGCGCCAGCGGGAACAGCACGTTGCGGAAGGTCTGGCCGGGTGAGGCGCCGAGATCGGACGAGGCCTCGACCAGATTGCCGGGCACGCGTTCGAGCGCCGCCTGAACCGGCAGGATCATGAAGGGCAGCCAGACATAGACGAAGACGATGAAAGTGCCGGTGAACGACACCGACAGCGAGTTGCCGCCGACGACCGGCAACGACAGCCAGGCATCGAGCAGCCACAGCAAATGCAGCTTGGCGAACAGCCAGGTGAGAATGCCTTCCTTGGCAAGGATCAGCTTCCAGGCATAGATCTTCACCAGATAGCTCGACCACAGCGGCAGCATGACGCCGAGATAGAACAGCGCCTTCCAGCGGCCGCGCGCATAGCGTGCGGCGTAGTAGGCGATCGGAAAGGCGACAATGGCCGAGGCCAGCGTGACCAGCGCCGCCATGGTCACGGTGCGCAGGATGATGTCGAGATTGGCGGCCTGGAACAGGTCGCCATAGGTCTTCAGCGTGAACTCCCGGTTGATGAGGCCGGAGAACTCGTCGATGGAGAAAAAGCTTTGCGCCAAAAGGGCGAACAGCGAGCCGATATAGACGATGCCGAGCCACAGCACTGGCGGCAGCAGCATGAGGAGCAGCAGGAGTTGCGGCCGGCGCCAGAACAGGTCCGACAGCGCGCCACGCAAGCCGCCGCTGCCCGGCAGGATGGCGGGGGCGGGATTGGCGTTGAGGGCGACGATGGTCATGGCGCCACTCTGTGTTGAAGGGGACTATGCGAGAAGCCGCGCTCTACGTCGCTCCCCTCTGTCCTGCCGGACATCTCCCCCTCAAGGAGGGAGATTGGCAATTTCTCGGCCCCGCCAGTTCTGCGACGTTGGAAATTGCCGAAACCCGAAATGGCAGCCGATCTCCCCCCTAGAGGGGGAGATGTCCGGCAGGACAGAGGGGGGCGCACGGCGCAAACCTTCCTCATGCCGGCTCATCCATCAGATGCAGGTGCTCGCGGTTGAAGGTCAGCACCACGGCGTCGCCTTCCGCTGGGAGGGCCGCGCCGGCCGGCACGATGGCATGCAGCTTCAAGCCGTCGGCATCGAGCGCCAGCCTGGTGGTGGCGCCGAGATAGTTGGTCGAGACGAGGCGGGCGGCGACGCCTTCGCCGCTTGCGGCGCGGCCGACGCGAATGGATTCGGGGCGCAGGCTGCCCCAGCGGTGCTGGCCGGAATAGCGCTGGACGAAATCCGGCGGCAGCACGTTGGACGAGCCGACGAAATCAGCGACGAAGCGCGTCTTGGGCCGCTGGTAGATGTCCTCCGGCGTGCCGATCTGCATGATCTTGCCGTCATTGAAGACGGCGACGCGATCGGCCATCGACAGCGCCTCGCCCTGGTCGTGGGTGACGAAGACGAAGGTGATGCCGAGCGCCTTCTGCAGCGACTTCAACTCTTCCTGCATGTTCTCGCGCAGTTTCAGGTCCAGCGCGCCGAGCGGCTCGTCGAGCAGCAGCACCTTGGGCTGGTTGACCAGCGCACGGGCAAGCGCGACGCGCTGGCGCTGGCCGCCGGAAAGCTGGCCGGGGCGGCGGGCGCCATAGCCGGGCAGGCGCACCAGCGTCAGCGCTTCCTCGGCCGCCTTGTGCCGCCCAGCCTTGCCGACGCCCTTGACCATCAGCCCGTAGGCGACATTGTCGAGCACGTTGAGATGCGGGAACAGCGCATAATCCTGAAACACGGTGTTGACGTTGCGGCGGTAGGGCGGAACGCCCTCGGCGCGCTCACCGAAGATCGAGATCGAACCCGCAGTCGGCTGCTCGAAGCCGGCGATCAGGCGCAGGCACGTGGTCTTGCCCGAACCCGACGGCCCGAGCATGGCGAAGAACTCGCCCGGCACGATGTCGAGATCGACCGCGTCGACGGCGCGAACGCTGCCGAAATGGCGGGAAACCTTCTGGAAGGAAACGGCTGATGTCATGGCTGCCAGTCTGTTTTTGGCGGGTCAAACAAGGACGAATTCACGCGCGGCTTCACCTCCCCCTCGATGGGGGAGGTCGCGGCGAAGCCGCGGGGGGGGGTGATGGCGCGGACTTATCGGACAGGTCCCCCCACCCCGACGCTGCGCGTCGACCCTCCCCACAAGGGGGGAGGGTAAGAGAACTCACCGTCCGCCGATGACGCCGATATAGTCGGATACCCAGCGATAGTAGGGCACGCACTGGTTGTTCTGGGTGGCGCATTTCGAGACCGGCGTCTTCCAGAACTTGATCTTGTCGAAATTGTCGTAGCCGTTGGTCTTGCAGCCTTCCTCGCCGAGCAGCTCGTTGCCCTTGCAGGCGGCGGGCACCACGGGGAGCGATCCGAACCAGGCCGAGACGTCGCCTTGCACCTTGGGCGACAGCGAATGTTCGAGCCACATATAGGCACAGTTCGGGTGGGCCGCGTCGGCTTCCATCATGGTGGTGTCGGCCCAGCCGGTGACGCCTTCCTCCGGCACGGTCGAGGCGACCGGCTTCTTGGCGGCGACCAGCGTGTTGACCTGGTACGGCCATGAACCCGAGGCGACGACGCCTTCATTCTGGAAATCGTCGACCTGGATGGCGGCATCGTGCCAGTAGCGGCCGACCAGCGTGCGCTGCACGCGCAGCAGGTCGAGGGCTGCCTTGTATTGGTCTTCGTTGAGCTCGTAGGGATCCTTGATGCCGAGTTCCGGCTTGTGGAACATCAAATAATTGGCGGCGTCGGCAATGTGGATCGGTCCGTCATAGGCCTGGACGCGGCCCTTGTTGGATTTGCCGTCGGGCAACTTCATCTCCTCGAAGACGACGTTCCAGCTCTTCGGCGCTTCCTTGAAGACCTCGGTGTTGTACATCAGAATGTTCGGTCCCCACTGATAGGGAACGCCATAGTGGACCTTGTCGACGGTGAACCAGGGCGCGTCCTTGAGCCGGTCGTCGACCGCCTTCCAGCTCGGGATGAGATCGGTGTTGATCGGCTGCACGCGCTTGCCGGCGACGAGGCGCAGCGACGCATCGCCCGAAGCCGTGACGAGGTCGAAACCGCCCTCGTTCATCAGCGAGACCATCTCGTCCGAGGTGTTGGCGGTCTTGACGTTGACCTTGCAGCCGCTTTCCTTCTCGAAGGCGGTGACCCAGTCATAGCCCTTGTCGGTCTCGCCGCGCTCGATATAGCCCGGCCAGGCAACGATGTTGACTTCGCCTTCGCCCTTGCCGAGTTCCTTGACCTGGGCGATGGCCTGGCCGGAGAAGGCGAGCGCGACCGTCAGCGCCGTGCATGACTTCAGGAATGAATTCATCGTCGATCTCCCATTTGAGGGGCCGCGCTGCTGTGGCGGCTTTGTTCCCTGCAGGGAAAGTGCTTGGAAAACTCCGGTTTCGCAAATTCATTTATCAGAAGGGCGGTATCGGTTTTTCCGATAGCTGACCCTGCTGGATCAGAGGCGCTGGCGGACCATCCGCTGCGACTGGGCAAGCCCGATGAAATCGCGCGCCGCCTGCGGCAGGCCGGAGCCGCGCCGCCAGACCATGCCAACCTGCACCACCGGCAAGGAGCCGGAGATATCGCGCGATTCGATGCGGTCGCCTTCCAGCGACCATGGCCGGTAGACGAGGTCGGGCAGCAGCGCCACGCCGGCGCCGGTGGCGACCAGGCTGCGCACGGCTTCCACGGAGCGAGTACGGAAGGCGACATGCGGCCTGGCACCGATCGCCGTCAGCAGCTTGCCGGTGTTCTCCTCGATTTCGTCGACGGTGAGCATGATCAGCGGCTCGGAGGCGATGTCGCCTATGCCGATGATGTCGGCGCCAGCCAAGGGATGGCCGAGCGGCAACCACAGGCGATAGGCCGAGACCTCGAGGATTTCCGATTGCAGGGCGGTGCGGTCGCGCAAATTGGACGTGACCATGACGGCTATGTCGAGCTTGCCGCCGATCAGGAGATGCTCGAGGTAGTCGCCATTGTCCTCGATGGCCGAGACCTCGACGCCCGGATAGGCGCGGCGGTAGCGGGAAAGCAGATCCGACAGCACATAGCCGGCGACCAGCGAGGTGACGCCGAGCTGCAGCCGCCCGCCGGTCGCGGCCTGCTCGCCGGAGAAGGAGCGGCGGGCATCGGAAACGTCGGCGAGGATCTTGGTCGCGTGGCGCAGGAACTGATGGCCCTTGTGGGTGATGTTGAGGCCGCGCGGATGGCGTTCGAACAGTTCGACGCCAAGATCGCTTTCGAGCTCCTTGATCGCTTCGGTGACCGACGACTGCGAGATGGAAAGATTTTGCGCCGCACCCGACACGGTGCCCTGCTCGGCGACGGCAATGAAGAACTGCAGCTGGCGGATGGTGAAAGCCATGGCCGGACTAAACACGGCGCAAGCGGCTGTGGGAAGTGCTGGTCGGCCGATCGTCAACAGGCCCAGTCGTCAACAGGCCTGGTCGTCCAGGCCTAGTCGTCAAAAGGCATTGGCCGGATCAGAACCCGGCGGCGTCGCCGGCGACGCTGAGCCGCGCGCCGGCCTGCGCGAGGGCGGCGGCAATGTCACGTGGCGGCGAGCGGTCGGTGGCGAGTTCGGAAAAGCCATCGAAGCCGCAGACCTGGACCAGGCCCTGACGGCCGAATTTCGTGTGGTCGGTGACAACAAGCGAGCGCTGGCCGCGCGACAGCACCATGCGGGCGAATTCGGCCTCGTCCAGATCGTAATCCATGACGCCCGTCACCGCGTCGACGGCGCCGGTGGAGATGACGGCGTGGCTGACTGAAAAACGGCTGACGAACTCGATGGCCGAGGCACCGAAGGCGGCACCGGAATCGCTGCGCAACTCGCCACCGGCCATATAGACTTTGTTGCCGTTGATGGTGGCCAGCGTGCGGGCGATGTCGGACGAATTGGTGACGACCGTCAGCCGCCGGTGGCCGAGCAATTCCCGCGCCAGGAATGAGGTCGTGGTGCCGGTGTCGAGCATGATCGATTCACCGTCGCGGATGGTGGCGGCGACCATGCGGGCAATGACGCGCTTGGCATCGGCATTCTCGCGCATGCGCCGTTCGAAAGGCGCTTCGCCGACCATCGAAGGCAGGCCGATGGCACCATGCATCTTCAGGACCGAGCCGTCGCCGGTGAGCGGCTTGACGTCGCGGCGCACGGTTTCGAGTGAAACGCCCAGCCGGTCGGCAAGGCTGGCGATGGTGACGGTGCCCTCCTCCTGAAGCAGCCGCAGGATTTCGCCGTGGCGTTTCGAATGGACCATCTGGTTTCCCGGGTTCAGAACTTTGACCGATTCTAAGGTAATTGAAGCGGTTTTAAAGGAACTATCCCTTCATTTCGGGCAAAATACCCAAAAAAGGTCACATCTTTTTGTTGACAGCCGGGCAACCTTGGCGTGAAATTCAATGTCAGAGGGTTCCGAGCTGCAACGGGAGGGCGATGGCAGAGCCGGAACTCGCAGAGCCAGACAGCCTGGCATGTGGCTGGCGCAAGGAATTTTCAGATCCGCGGGGGCGGATGCCGGGCTCAAAAACCTGGCCACGGGGCTCGTCGGTGCGGTGCGGGATACCGATCCTGGCGTCCCGCACCGACGAGATTATCCGCGTTTCTCCCCCTGTCGTCGCGCTGCCCGTAGCGCCTCGTCGAAACCCAGCAAACCAGGCCATAAACCAGGGATAACTCCGTGATTGCAGAAGACCGCATCCGTGCCCTGCCCTGCTGGACCGGGGCCATCGAGATCGCCCCGCTGCCCGGCGGCCTGAGCAATGCCAATTATGTGGTCAGCGACGCCGCGGGACGGCATGTCGTGCGCTTTGGCCAGGACTATCCCTTCCACCATGTCTTCCGCGAGCGCGAGGTGATGACCGCGCGGGCCGCGCACGCCGCCGGTTTCGCGCCGGCGGTGCACTATGCCGAACCGGGGATCATGGTGACGGCGTATCTTGGCGCCAGGACCTATCTGGCCGACGATGTGCGCGCCAATCTTGGCCGGGTCGCGGCCCTGATGCGCGGTTTCCACCGGGAGATGCCCAACCATATCTCCGGCGCCGGCTTCATGTTCTGGGTGTTCCACGTCATCCGCGATTATGCACGTACGCTGGAGGAAGGCGGCAGCCGCAAGCGCAGCGAACTGCCGCACCTGCTGACACTGGCGGACGAACTGGAGCGCGCTCAGAAACTGCTGCCGATCGTCTTTGGCCACAACGATCTGTTGCCGGCCAACATTCTCGACGACGGCAACAGGCTGTGGCTGATCGATTTCGAATATGCCGGTTTCAACACGGCCATGTTCGACCTCTCCGGCGTTGCCTCGAATGCCGGCATGAGCGATGAGGAATCCTTCGCTTTCCTGACCGCCTATTTCATGAAGGAGCCGGACGAGGCGATCCGCCGCTCGCACGCGGCCATGCAATGCGCCTCGCTGCTGCGCGAGGCGATGTGGAGCATGGTGTCGGAACTCTATCTCGACGCGCCGGGCATCGACTACGTCGCCTATACCGAGGAAAACCTGGTGCGGCTCGACGCGGCGCTGGAAAACTACCGGACAAAATACGGGATCCTGAAATCATGACATTGCCTGGCCATGCCGCGATCGTCGTCATCGGCGGCGGCATCATCGGCTGTTCGACGGCCTATCATCTGGCGCGCGATCACAAGGCCGACGTGGTGCTGCTCGAGCAAGGCAAGCTGACCTCGGGCTCGACCTGGCACGCCGCCGGCCTGGTCGGGCAATTGCGCTCGTCGGCCTCGATCACGCGCGTGCTCAAATACTCGGTCGAACTCTACAAGGGGCTGGAGGCCGAAACCGGCCTTGCCACCGGCTGGAAGATGACCGGCTGCCTGCGGCTCGCGACCAATACCGACCGCTGGACCGAATACAAAAGGCTGGCGACGACAGCGAAGAGCTTCGGCATGGACATGCAGCTTTTGTCGCCGGCGGAGGTCAAGGCGATGTGGCCGCTGATGGAAACCGGCGATCTCGTCGGCGCCTCCTGGCTGCCGACCGATGGCCAGGCGAGCCCCTCGGACATCACGCAGTCGCTGGCCAAGGGCGCGCGCATGCATGGCGCCAAGCTTTACGAGGATGTGCGTGTCACCGGTTTCGAGATGAAGGACGGCCGCATCACCGCGGTGAAGACCAACAAAGGCGACATTGCCTGCGACAAGGTGGTGAACTGTGCCGGGCAGTGGGCGCGGCAGGTCGGCGCGATGGCCGGCATCAACGTGCCGCTGCAGCCGGTGAAGCACCAGTACATCATCACCGAGAAGATCGCTGGCCTGGCGACCGACGCGCCGACAATCCGCGACCCCGACCGCCGCACCTATTTCAAGGAGGAGGTCGGCGGCCTGGTGATGGGCGGCTACGAGCCCAATCCGCAGGCCTGGAGGACCGATCTGCCCGGCGGCGACGTGCCCGACGATTGGGAATTCCGGCTGTTCGACGACGACTACGATCATTTCGAGCAGCACATGACGCAGGCGATCGCGCGCGTGCCGGCGCTGGAAACCGTCGGCGTCAAGCAGATGATCAACGGGCCGGAGAGCTTTACGCCGGACGGCAATTTCATCCTCGGCACGGCACCGGAATGCGCCAACATGTTCGTCGGCGCCGGCTTCAACGCGTTCGGCATCGCGTCCGGCGGCGGTGCCGGCTGGGTGCTGGCGCAGTGGGTGGTCGATGGCGAGGCGCCGCTCGACCTGTGGGTGGTCGACATCAGGCGCTTTTCCAACTTGCATCGCGACCGGCAATGGGTGTGCGACCGCACGCTGGAAGCCTATGGCAAGCACTACACGATCGGCTTCCCGCATGAGGAGTATGCCAGCGGTCGGCCGCGCATCGTCTCGCCGCTTTATGAGCGGCTGAAACAGCGGCAGGCCGTGTTCGGCTCGAAGCTCGGCTGGGAACGGCCGAACTGGTTCGCGCCAGAGGGGGTCGAACCGCGGGACATCTATTCCATGGGCCGGCAGAACTGGTTTGCGGCGGTCGGCGACGAACACCGGCATGTGCGTGAAAAGGTCGGTATTTTCGACCAGTCGTCCTTCGCCAAATACGAGTTGAGCGGACCTGACGCGGCGAAGGCGCTGGACTGGATCTGCGCCAACGACGTCAGCAAGCCGGCCGGCCGGCTGACCTACACCCAGCTTCTCAACACGCGCGGCGGCATCGAGGCCGACCTGACCGTTGCGCGGCTGGCCGAGGAGACATTCTACATCGTAACCGGCACCGGTTTCCGCACCCACGATGCGTCGTGGATCAGCGACCATATCGGTGAAGGCCTCGATGCCACGCTTGCCGATGTCACCGAGGATTTCGGCACGCTGTCGCTGATGGGCCCCCGGGCGCGCGACGTGCTGGCTGGCGTGACCGATGCGGATGTGTCGAACACAGCATTCCCGTTCGGCCATGTCCGGGAAATTGCCATTGCCGGCCACACGGTACGGGCGTTGCGCGTCACCTATGTCGGCGAACTCGGCTGGGAGTTGCACGTACCGATCGGCGCCACCGGCGAAGTCTTCGACGCGCTGATGGCGGCCGGCAAGAGGCACGGCATCCGCCCTGTCGGCTATCGCGCACTGGAATCGCTGCGGCTGGAAAAAGGCTATCGCGCCTGGGGCTCCGATATCACACCCAACGACACGCCGCAGGAAGCCGGGCTCGGCTGGGCGGTCAAGCTGCGCAAGAACACCGATTTTGTCGGCCGGCGCGCGCTGGAGAAGGCCAACGGCACGGCATTGAAGAAGCGCTTTGCCGGCTTCACGGTCGATGATCCCGACATCGTGCTGCTCGGACGCGAGACCATCCTGCGCAATGGCGAGCCGGTCGGCTATCTGACCAGCGGCGGCTATGGCTACACGCTGGGCAAGAACATCGGCTACGGCTATGTGCGCAACGCCGACGGGGTGAGCGACGATTTTCTCGCCTTGGGCGACTATGAACTGGTCGTGGCCATGGAGCGGGCGCCAGCCAAAATCCATCTCGAGCCGATGTACGATCCGGCAGCGGGGCGAGTGAAGGCCTAGGCTCTTTGTTTTGACGCAATTCCCAAGAGAAAGCGCTACGCGCTTTTCCTGGAATTGCTCTAGTTGACGCGCAGCGCAAGACCGCGGCTGGGCACGGTGTCGGCCTCGCCCGGCATGGAGACGTAAGGCCGCGTTTCCTCGACGCGGGTGACGAGGCCTTGCGCCTCGAGTTCGGCGATGCGCGCGGCAAAGCCTTGATCCCAGAGCGTGTTCTTGACCGTCAGCACGACGATGCCGCCGGGCCGGCAGATGCGGATCAGTTCGTCCAGCCCTTCGACGCCGACATGACCAGAGGTGAAGACGCCGGCAGAGACGATGCCGGCATAGGCATCATCGGCAAAGGGCAGCTTGCCGCCGAGCGCCAGGCAATGCAGCGCCGAATAGACGCCCTTGCGAGCGGCCTGATCCAGCATGCCTTGCGAGATGTCGAGCCCCTCGACCTCAGGATAGCCTGCAATGTTCAACCATTCGCCGATGAGCCCGGTGCCCGCGCCGGCGTCGAGCAGCGGGACTGAGCCGCGCGGCAGATGGCGGGCCAGCAAGGCAAGGCAGATCGTCGGATGGCGGTAGCCGGCGGCCGACATGTCGGCGTCATAGGTTTGCGACCAGCGATCATACAGCGCCGCAACTTCCTCGGGCCGTGTCGCGGCATAGGCTGCGCTGAGCGCGCCCAGGTGTTTATCGTCCGTCATGCTTTCTCGTCCGATCGAGTTGCCTTCGATCGGATGATAGCCAAACGGCGAAAATTGTGGAACCGTTGCGGCGAGAAATAACCGCGTGGGGCGAAGGCATGGTGACGGACGAGGCGCGGGCGAAACTTGCCGCAATTCCGATGCTGGCCGGCTATACCGGGCCGCTGGATCGGCTCGGCGGCCTCACCAACCTGGTCTTCAAGGCCGGTGAGTTCTGCCTGCGCATTCCCGGCAAGGGCACGGAAGAGTACATCAACCGCGCCAATGAGGCGGTGGCGGCGTGCGAGGCAGCCAAGGCAGGCGTAGCCCCCGAGGTGCTGCATGTCGACCCCGGCACCGGGATGATGGTGACGCGATTCATCGCCGGCGCCGAGACAATGTCGCCGGAGAAATTCAAGGCCCGGCCGGGCAGTCCGGCGCGTGCCGGCGAGGCCTTCCGCAAGTTGCATGCTTCGGGCGCCGTATTCCCGTTCCGCTTCGAACTGTTTGCGATGATCGACGATTATCTCAAGGTGCTGTCGACCAAGAATGTCGCGCTGCCCGCCGGCTATCACGACGTGGTGCGCGAGGCCGAGACCGTGCGATCGGCGCTTGCCGCGCATCCGCTCCCCGTCGTCGCCTGCCACTGCGATCCCCTGTGCGAGAACTTTCTCGATACCGGAGAGCGGATGTGGATCGTCGACTGGGAATATTCCGGGATGAACGACCCGCTCTGGGATCTCGGCGACCTCAGCGTGGAAGGCAAATTCGATGCCGCGCAGGACGAGGAGATGATGCGCGCCTATTTCGGCGGCGAGGCGACGCCGGCGGAGCGCGGCCGCGTCGTCATCTATAAGGCGATGTGCGACCTATTGTGGACGCTGTGGGGCCTGATCCAGCTCGCCAACGACAACCCGGTCGACGACTTCCGCGCCTATGCCGACGGGCGGTTTGCCCGCTGCAAGGCGTTGATGGAGACGCCGGAGTTTTCACGGCACCTGGCGGCCGTGCGTAGGGGCTAGTTCACACCCTTCGGCACGTTTTCCGGCGGCACCGTCGTCTCGACCACTTTCTGGCGGTGGAAGATGAACAGGCCGGCGAGCACCACGATGCCGGAGCCGATCAGGATGCGCGGGCCGGGAACGTCGCCGAAGAACGCCAGCCCGAAGACTACCGCCCATAACAGCAGCGTGTAATGCAGCGGCGCCAGCGTCGAGGCCGGCGCCAGCTTGAGCGCCCTGGTGATCATCAGATGCGCACCGCAAGAGACGATGCCGAGCAGCAGCATGGCGCCGAAATCGAGCGCCGACGGTGTCTGCCATGCGCCGATGGTCATGACGCCGCCGACCACCAGCGTGCCGATGGTCTGCCACGTCACCAGATTGGTGTCGCTGGTGCCGCGCAGCCGGCGGTTGAGGATGATGGCAAAGGCAAAGGCGATGCTGCCGACGAGCGCGAAGCCCGACGACAGCGAAAACGCCGCCGAAGACGGTTTCAGCATGATCAGCACGCCGCAGAAGCCGAGCAGGATCNCCCAGCGGCGCCAGCCGACCTTTTCGCCCAGCAGGAAGTGCGATAGTGCCGCTACGTAGATCGGCCCGGCCATGTAGAAGCTCATGACATCGGCGAGCGGCAGATAGACGACGGCAGCGTAGAACAACGCGGTGTCCAGCGTCGTCGCCACCACGCGCAGGATCTGCAGCCCCGGCCGCTCCATCTGGAACAGTCTGCCGGCGCCCTGGTTGGCGATCATCGGACCAAGCACGAAGAAGGCGCCGATCGACCGGATCAGCACCACCTGGCCAACGGAGAAGCTGGTGACCAGCCACTTGCCCATCGCGTCGTTCAGCGCAAACAGGAAATCGCCGGCCAGCATCAGCAGAATGCCGGCCAGAAGAACGTTCCTGATCGTGGAATTTTGCGCCACGGGTTGCGTCATGCCGATCCCGATTCCTCCCTTTCGTAACTGCGTCCTAGACGGAAGCGGCCACTTTGACGAGGAGAATCCGGGAAAGGGCGAGACCAGAACCGGGAATCGACTGAGCCTACCCGGCCTGATGCCTGCGGTTGACCGTTGCCGGCCGGCCGGGGATGGACAGCCTGGTGTCCTGCCTTGTCCTTTCCGCCACCACCTTGCCCCTGGCGACGACGCAAATGCGCTCGGCGCGCAGGCGCAGGGCCTCGATCGGGTTGCCGGCATCGAGGATGACAAGGCTGGCGCGCTTGCCGACCGCCAGGCCGAGATGATCGAGCCCCATGATCGCGGCATTGACGCTGGTGACCATGTCGAAGCAGCGCGCCATGTCGGCCGGGCTGGACATCTGGGCCACATGCAGCCCCATGAAGGCGACGTCGAGCATGTCGGCGGTGCCCAGCGAATACCAGGGATCGAGCACGCAATCCTGGCCCCAGCCGACGCGGATGCCCAGCGCCTGCATCTCCTTGACCCGGGTTAGGCCGCGGCGTTTCGGGAAGGTGTCGTGGCGGCCCTGCAGCATGATGTTGATCAGCGGGTTCGGAATGGCCGACACACCGGCCTCGGCAATCAGCGGCAGGAGCTTCGAGACATAGTAATTGTCCATCGAATGCATCGAGGTGAGGTGCGAGCCGGCCACCTTGCCCTGCAGGCCCAGCCGCTGCGTCTCATAGGCCAGTTGCTCGATATGGCGCGACAGCGGGTCGTCGGTCTCGTCGCAATGTAGGTCGACCATCAGGCCGCGTCTTGCCGCGATCTCGCAGAGTTCGGTCACCGAGCGCGTACCATCGGCCATGGTGCGTTCGAAATGCGGGATGCCGCCGACCACGTCGACGCCCATGTCCAGCGCGCGGATGGTGTTTTGGCGTGCCGTCGGCGAGCGATAGAAGCCGTCCTGCGGAAAAGCCACCAATTGCAGGTCTATGTAAGGGGCGATGGTCTTCTTGACGTCGAGCAGGGCCTCGACCGCCAGCAGCCGGTCGTCGCAGACATCGACATGGGTGCGAATGGCGAGCAGGCCCATCGACACCGCCCAGTCGCAATAGGCGAGCGCCCGGTCGCGCACCGCCTCATGTGTCAGCAGCGGCTTCAGTTCGCCCCAGAGCGAAATGCCTTCGAGCAGCGTACCCGACGCGTTGATGCGCGGGATGCCGTAGGAGAGCGTGGCGTCCATGTGGAAATGCGGGTCGACGAAGGGCGGCGACACCAGATTGCCATATGCATCGATTGCCACACCGGCGGTGACATTCAGTTCGGGCTCGATTGCCGCGATTGTCTCACCGATAATGCCGATATCGGCGATGGTGCCGTCAGGCAGCGTTCCGCCGCGCACGATAAGGTCGAAATCCATCGTTCGTCATCCCCTGAAGAATCACTCTGGCATGGTGGCGCAAAAGGCACCATGCCACAGCCGTTTCTTGCCGACCGTTGCGGACAGTTCCCTCCGGCGGCAACTCCCTCTATAAGCCGCCTTCGTCCTCCCGGCATCAAGGATCAGCCGTTGTTTCGTTTCTTCCGTTCGACGGAAAACCAGCGCCTCGTCGCAAGGCTGCTCAAGGAATCCTTCCGGCAGCACAGGGTCGGCTACGGCGCCGCCATCCTGTCGATGCTGGTGGTGGCCGGCATGACGGCTGCCAGCGCCTGGATCCTGCGCGAAATCACCAATGAATTCGTGATCGACAAACGGGTCGACCGCGTCAACATGATTGCCTTGGCGGTCGCCGGAATCTTCGTCGTCAAGGGCCTCGCCAATTTCGTGCAGGCCTATTTCATGAGCCGGGTCGGCAACGCCATCATCGCCGAGCGGCAGCGCAAGATCTACGACCGCATCCTGGCGCAAGGCATCGAATTCTACCATTCGACCTCTTCGTCCGACCTGATCACCCGCATGACCAACAATGCCCAGGCGGCGCGCAACGTGCTCGACCTGATCGTCACCTCCTATGTGCGCGATCTGGTGACCTTGGCTGCCCTGATTGGGGTCATGGTATGGCAGCAGCCGGCGCTGTCGCTGATCTGCTTCGTCGTCGGCCCAGTCGCCATCTATGGCGTCAACCGCATCCTGAAGCGTGTGCGCAAGTTCGCTGCCATGGAGTTCCGCTCGGTCGGCCAGATCGTGCAGGTGATGCAGGAAACCGCGATCGGCGTGCGCGTGGTCAAGTCCTTCAACCTCGAAGGGTTGATGCGCAAGCGCATGTACAAGGCGGTTTCGGACGTTGAGGACAGGGCCAACAACATCGCCGCGCTGGAAGCGGTGACCAGCCCAGTGATGGAGACGCTGGCCGGGCTGGCGATCGCCGGTGCGGTCATGGTGAGCGGCATGCTGGTTCTGCAGGGCGGCCAGATGCCCGGCAACATCATGGCCTTCATCGCGGCGCTGCTGCTGGCTTATGAACCGGCAAAGCGGCTCGCGCGCGTGCGCATCTCGCTCGAAAGCGGCATTGTCGGCGTGCGCATGATGTTCCAACTCGCCGACGAACCGCTGACGCTGGCCGAAAAACCGGATGCGAGACCGCTTCTGGCAGGACCGGGCGAGATCCGCTTCGACGCCGTCAGCTTCGCCTATCAAAATGGCCCGCCGGTCCTGGATCGGTTCGACCTGACCCTGACGCCCGGCAAGATGACGGCGCTGGTCGGGCCTTCCGGCAGCGGCAAATCGACGATCCTGAACCTGATCATGCGCATGTACGATCCGCAGGGCGGCAAGGTGATGTTCGACGGCCAGGACATCTCCCACGCGACGCTCGCCTCGCTGCGGGAAAAGATCGCCTATGTCAGCCAGGATACGTTCCTGTTTGCCGGCACGATCATGCACAACATCCGGCTCGGGCGGCAGGATGCGACCGACGAAGAGGTGGTCGCCGCCGCCAGGGCGGCCAACGCGCATGACTTCATCATGGCGCAGGCGAAAGGCTATGAGACCGACGTCGGCGAGAATGGCGGCCTTTTGTCCGGCGGCCAGCGCCAGCGCATCTCGATCGCGCGCGCCATGCTGCGCAACGCCGAAATCCTGCTCCTGGACGAGGCGACCAGCGCGCTCGACGCCGAGTCAGAAGCCCTGTTCCGCGACGCGCTGCAGCAACTGACCGAAGGCCGCACGACGATCGTCATCGCCCACCGCCTGTCGACGGTTCACCAGGCCGACACGATCGTGGTGCTGGAAGGGGGCAAGGTGGTAGAGAGCGGCCCACACCGGACCTTGCTCAAGCAGGGCGGGCTGTATCAGAAGCTTTATGAGTATCAGCTGATGCCGTGAGGCGCTTCTTCCTTCTCGCCTTGCGGGAGAAGGTGGCCTCGCGTAGCGAGGTCGGATGAGGGGTGCTCCAGCTTGGCGCCGCTGGCACTCCGTCACCCCACCCCTCAACCGTCTCGGCGCTGCGCGCCGATCCACCTTCTCCCACAAGGGGAGAAGGGAAGAACCGCGCTATTCCGGTACGTGCCGCACCGCGCCCTTGTCGGCGCTGGTGGCGAAGGCGGCGTAGGCGCGGAGCGCCGTCGTCACCTTGCGCTTGCGCTTTTCCGCGGGCTTCCAGGCCAGGGCGCCTTTTGCCTTCATTGCAGCACGCCGGGCATCGAGCTCTTCATCGCTGACCGCCAGGCGGATGGTGCGGTTGGGGATGTCAATCTCGATCGTGTCACCCTCCTGCACCAGCCCAATCGTGCCGCCCTCCGCCGCTTCCGGCGAAGCATGGCCGATCGACAGGCCCGATGTGCCGCCGGAGAAGCGGCCGTCGGTGACCAGCGCGCAGGCCTTGCCGAGGCCTTTCGACTTCAGATAGCTGGTCGGGTAGAGCATTTCCTGCATGCCGGGGCCACCGCGCGGGCCTTCATAGCGGATGACGACGACATCGCCGGCCTTGATCTCGTTGGACAGGATCGCCTTGACCGAGGCATCCTGGCTTTCGAACACGCGGGCGGGCCCGGTGAATTTCAGGATCGATTCATCGACGCCGGCGGTCTTCACGATGCAGCCGTCGAGTGCCAGATTGCCCTTCAGCACGGCAAGGCCGCCGTCCTTCGAGAACGGCGTCTCGGCCGATCGGATGACGCCTTTCTCGCGATCGAGATCAAGGTCGTCCCAGCGGCGATCCTGGCTGAAGGCGACCTGCGTCGGCACGCCGCCGGGTGCGGCGAGGAAGAAATCGCGGACGTTCTGGCTGGTCGTGCGCGAGATATCCCAATGGTCGAGCGCCTCGCCAAGGCTTGATGTGTGCACCGTCGGCAGGTCGCGGTTGATCAGGCCGGCATTGTCGAGCTGGCCGAGGATCGCCATGATGCCGCCGGCGCGGTGGACGTCTTCCATGTGGACGTCGGACTTGGCCGGCGCCACCTTGCAGAGCACCGGAACCCGCCGCGACAGCCGGTCGATGTCCTCCATCGTAAAGTCGACCTCGCCCTCATGCGCCGCAGCCAATATATGCAGCACCGTGTTGGTCGAGCCGCCCATGGCGATGTCGAGCGTCATGGCGTTCTCGAAGGCGCCCTTGGAGGCAATGCTGCGCGGCAGTGCGGTCTCGTCGTCCTGTTCGTAATAGCGCTGGGCCAGATCGACGATGAGATGGCCGGCCTCGACGAACAACCGCTTGCGGTCGGCATGCGTCGCCAGCGTCGAACCGTTGCCGGGCAGCGACAGGCCGAGCGCCTCGGTCAGGCAGTTCATCGAATTGGCGGTGAACATGCCCGAGCAGGAGCCGCAGGTCGGGCAGGCCGAGCGCTCGATGACCTTGACGTCCTCATCGGAGATCTTGTCGTCTGCGGCCGCGACCATGGCATCGACCAGGTCAAGCGCCTGCGTTTTGCCGGCGAGTACCACCTTGCCCGCCTCCATCGGCCCGCCGGACACGAAGACGGTCGGGATGTTGAGGCGCAACGAGGCCATCAACATGCCGGGGGTGATCTTGTCGCAATTGGAGATACAGACCATGGCGTCGGCGCAGTGCGCATTGACCATGTATTCGACGGAATCGGCGATCAGCTCGCGCGATGGCAGCGAATAGAGCATGCCGTCATGGCCCATGGCGATACCGTCATCGACGGCGATGGTATTGAATTCCTTGGCGACGCCGCCGGCCTTCTCGATTTCACGCGCGACCAGCTGGCCAAGGTCCTTCAAATGGACATGGCCCGGCACGAACTGGGTGAAGGAGTTGACCACGGCGATGATCGGCTTGCCGAAATCACTGTCCTTCATGCCAGTGGCGCGCCAGAGGCCCCGGGCGCCGGCCATGTTGCGGCCATGGGTGGTGGTGCGGGAGCGATAGGCAGGCATGTTTTTTCCTTGGTGGCTGGCCGCAGCCGAGGAAGGGCGCGGCGGCGCTGAATTCGGATCGCAGGCGTTATAGACGCGCAAGTCCGGTCTGGCCACAATTTTGCTATGCGCCAGATTCCGCGAAAAGCCGGATATCGCAAAAAATTTCAGGCCGCTGTCGGATCGCTCAGCGCATGGCCGTCCTTGGGCAGACGGCAGGAATGGCACCATTCTCGGAGTCAGCCGTTTCCCTGTAACAGCAAAAGAGCAAACCGAGGAGCACGACATGCAAAAGATCACCACCTGCCTGTGGTTCGACGGCCAGGCCGAGGAGGCGATGAATTTCTATGTCTCCATTTTCAAGAATTCGAAGGTGCTGAGCGTGATGCGTTGGCCCGAAGGCCACGCCGATGAAGGCAAGGTGCTGGTGACCACGTTCGAACTCGACGGCGTGCCGTTTCAGGCGCTCAATGGCGGGCCGCAATTCAAGTTCAACGAGGCGATGTCACAGTCGATCGACTGCAAGACGCAGGAAGAGGTGGATTATTTCTGGGAGAAGCTCACCGAAGGCGGCGAGCCCGGCCCTTGCAGCTGGCTGAAAGACAAGTTCGGCGTTTCCTGGCAGGTCGTGCCGGAGCAGCTGCCGAGGCTGCTTCAGGATCCAGACCGGGCCAAGGCCGGCCGGGTGATGTCGGCGATGATGAAGATGGGCAAGATCGATATCGCCACGATCGAAGCGGCGGCAAGAGGCTGAGTGAAGCCCTCAACGCCGCGCTGCCCCTCATCCGCCCATCGGGCACCTTCTCCCCGTGAACGGGGAGAAGGCAAGCTGGCGCTTACGCCGCCTTGTCGCGGACCTGGTAGTCCTTGATGGTGGCGAAGCGGATCGCTTTCCAGCGTTCGGCTTCGTAGTTCAGCGAGAAGGCGTGCTGGGCCAAAAACACCGGGTCGTTGTCGAGGTCGCGGGCGATGTCGCCGCGATGCGCTTCGATGAAGCGGAGCGTCTCGGCCTTGTCGTCGGCCGAGATCCAGCGACACACTGAGAAGCGCGACATTTCGAATTCGACCGGCAGCGTGTACTCGAAGTTCAGCCGCTCCTTCAGCACGTCGAGCTGCAGCGCGCCGACGACGCCGACGATGGCCGGCGAGCCGTCCTCGGGCGAGAACAGCTGCACGACGCCCTCCTCGGCCATCTGGTGCAGCGCTTCCTTGAGCTTCTTGGCCTTCATCGCATCGCCGAGACGCACACGACGCAGGATTTCGGGTGCGAAGTTCGGCACGCCGCGAAACAGGATTTCCTCGCCCTCGGTCAGCGTGTCGCCGATGCGCAGCGTGCCGTGGTTGGGAATGCCGACGACATCGCCGGCGAACGCTTCGTCGGCGGTGACGCGCGTGCGGGCAAAGAAGAACTGCGGCGCCGACAGCGACATCGGTTTGCCGGTGCGCACCAGCTTGGCCTTCATGCCGCGCTCGAGCTTGCCCGAGCAGACGCGCACGAAAGCGATGCGGTCACGGTGGTTGGGGTCCATGTTGGCCTGGATCTTGAAGACGAAGGAGGTCATCTTCTCCTCGGTCGCCTCGATCGTGCGGGTGTCTGCCTCCTGCGCGCGCGGTGGCGGGCCAAAGGCGCCGAGCGCCTCGATCAGGTCGCGAACGCCATAATTTCGCAGCGCCGAGCCGAAATAGACCGGCGTCAGATGGCCCTCGCGAAAGGCTTCTATATCAAGGGGTCGGCACGCTTCTCGCGCCAGTTCCAGTTCCTCGATGAAGGCCTCGCGCTCGTTCTCCGGCAGCAGGCCGGCGACACGGTTGGAATCGGGACCATTGACGGGCGTGCGTTCCTTCTCGTCGTCGCCCCTGCGCACCGCGTTCAGCGCCAAATGGTAAGTGCCGGAAAACGTTTTGCCGCGGCCGATCGGCCAGGTGATGGGCGCGGTATCCAGCGCCAGCTTCTGCTCGATCTCGTCGAGGATTTCGAACGGGTCGCGGCTCTCACGGTCCATCTTGTTGACGAAGGTGATGATCGGGATGTCGCGCAGCCGGCAGACCTCGAACAGCTTCAGCGTGCGCGGCTCGATGCCCTTGGCGGCGTCGATGACCATGACGGCCGAGTCGACCGCCGACAGCGTGCGATAGGTGTCGTCGGCGAAATCCTCGTGGCCGGGCGTGTCGAGCAGGTTGAAGACATTGTCCTCATACTCGAAGGTCATCACCGAGGTGACGACCGAAATGCCGCGCTCGCGCTCGATCTTCATCCAGTCGGACCGGGTCTGGATGCGGTCCTTCTTGGCCTTGACCTCGCCGGCAAGCTGGATGGCGCCGCCGAACAGCAGCAGCTTTTCGGTGAGCGTCGTCTTGCCGGCGTCCGGATGCGCGATGATCGCGAAGGTGCGGCGGCGCGATACCGCCTGTTCGATGTCTTCAGCCAATTTCTGGAATCCTGTCTGTGGCGCGGGCTTCTAGCAGCGCATTTCGGGCCTGTCGAACAGATTTGGCCGGATTGGGCTGCCGGCACTTGAGATAGGTTCGACGCGATGGCATCAGAAGACCCTGTTCGACGGAGGTTCCGCATGGGCGCAGCCAAGCAAGTGATAGTCATCGGCGCCGGTATCATCGGTGCTTCCATTGCCTGGCACCTGACCAGGGCCGGGGCGCGGGTGACGGTCATCGCCGCCGACAGTGCCGCGGGTGGGGTCGCCACGCCGAACTCCTTTGCCTGGATCAATGCCACATGGGGCAATCCGGAGCCCTATTTCCGGCTGCGCACCCGCGCCATGGCCGAATGGTCGCGGCTGGCGCGGGACCTGCCCGGCCTGCCACTCAGTTGGTGCGGCGGCCTGTGCTGGGATCTGTCGGCGACCGACATGGAAACCTATACCGCGCAGCATTCGACCTGGGGCTATGGCATCGAGCGCGTCGACCGCGCCGGCGCGGCCCGTATAGAGCCTAATCTCATCGAACTTCCGGACGTCGCTTTGCATGTCGCCGAAGAGGGCGTTGTCGAGCCGGTCGCGGCAACGAAGGCGCTGTTGGCCGATGCCGAACGACGCGGCGCGCGGATCATCTCCAGCACGGTGACGGCGCTTGTCCAGACAGGCGGCAGGATTTCGGGCGTCGACACATCGCATGGGCTGCTTGCCACCGACGAGGTGGTGATCGCGGCCGGCGTCGGCTCGGCGGATATTGCCGCCACCGCCGGCATAAATCTGCCGCTCGAGACGCCACCCGGCCTGATCGTCCACTCGCGGCCCCACGAGAAGCTGCTGAACGGACTGGTGCTGGCCGAGCGGCTGCATATGCGCCAGACGGCCGAGGGCCGTATCATCGCCGGTTCCGATTTCAGCGGCGCCGACCCCGGCATGGATGCGCAGGTCACCGCCAGCGAACTGTTCGCGGTCCTGAAAGCCAGCCTGCGCGGCGGAGACGGGCTGACGCTCGATTTCCACACGGTCGGCTACCGGCCGACGCCGATCGACGGTTTTCCGATCATCGGCCGCGCCGAGGGCATGGACGGCGTCTATGTCAGCGTCATGCATTCCGGCATCACGCTGGCGCCGGCCGTCGGCCTGTTTGCCGCTCGTGAAATCCTTGATGGCGAGCGCGATTCGCTGCTGGCGCCTTACGGATTGGCTCGCTTCGCTCAATAGCCTGGCGGGCGGCTGAAGCCACCGGTCAACGGCGTCATTGCCCGGGCGATGGCGAGCAGACGAGCTTCAGACCAGTTTGTTCCTGCCGGGCCATCGACCGGGCCGTGACCTTCGCTATGGCTCCCGAAGCGATACCCAGTTGCGGATCATCGATCGCCGCGTCGACAAGCAACTGGCCTACTGGAAATTGAAATACAGCGCCGGCGGGTATTGCTGCCCTTCGGTGGCCGTCGCGGTTGCCCCCGCGGCCGACCTGATTCCGCCTGTCGACGTGTCGTCAAGGGGCGGCCGGGTCACCTGGGCCGTGGCGGCATTGTCTTGCGTCACCACAACTTTCTTCTTGGCCTCCGCCACTTGCGACAAGACAAGCAGCACGAGCAGTGCGGACAGAACGAGTTTCATGACAGTTTTCCTCTCTGGCTACAAAGCGCGCGCATTTCCTGGATAGGCTCATGCGGCGCGCCCAAGTTCCTCTTCATGAGTCATCAACTCCACCTCGCCGCTGTGCCCGGCTTGGCCGCCTCACTGCCTGAATCCGGACTCGTCGAGCAGGGCGACCTGCTTGCCGTCGATATAGAAGCGAATCGCGTGCGCCTCGTTATCGACGTCGATGCGGGTCGGCTTGGCGGCCACCACAGCCGTTGCGCCCTTGAGATATCTCGAGTGAGAGTCGCCGGCCGGCGCGTATCGAAACAGCAGCACCAGTGCGATGCAGCCTGCGGTAAATACGATGAATGTCAGTCTGGAAGAGGCGTTTGCGGTCATCCGGTCATTCCTTCAATTCGAGGTGGCATTACGGTTCGGTTGCTACCGGGCTTCTCAGCCTGGTTTCGCCGTTGCTCGATGGGAGCGTGTCACAGCTTTTCGAAAGAAAGGGGAATGACCTCCCCGGCGCACGTTCAGAACGTTCGCTGACAGTATGCCCCTTGCCCTTCGCGAGCTTAGCGCCGGCCCACAAGCCGGGAAGGCGGCACGCGCGGAATGCCGTGGAATTCTCTGGAATTCCTCGTATATTAGCAAATCGAAAAGTAAGGATGGGGGGTTTGCCGCAGCGTGTTATGGCGGAAACCAAACCGCAAAGGCAGCCGCGTGGCACAGCACATTGCTCAGAAATTACGGCTGACTTCGGCGTTGTTGGGGACGGTAACCCGCAAGGATCTGGCGGCGGCTTTCCGGTCCGTCAATCCGAAGACCTCATTCGATCTCGGCCGTGCCGACAAATGGCTGCAGGGCCGCGCCCAGCCGCGCGAGCATAGTGTGTATGAAGACTGGGTGAAGCTGCTGGGCTTGGAACAGTCAGGCGCATGGATCGCCGACTGCGACCTGCCAAACTTCACAGCCGCGATCGCCGCCCGGCACAACATCGATATCGTAGATCTCGAACGCCGCGCCGGATCTCAGTTCGAGACCTCGTCCAACCATGAAGAGCGCAGCCTCGCCTTGGCGCTTGCCGGTACCTATGCATGCTATTCGCGTGCCTGGTCTCCTTACTATCGCGGCCAATTCATCAGGGGCATCCTGTCGATGGAGCCGGGGCCTGGCTCACATGGCCTGACCGCCAGCTATCGCGAAATCTTGCCGACAGGCCAGTTGGTGCTTGGCGGCCCGGTCACGCCGGCCAAGCGTGCCCTTTACATGCATCTGAGGGAAGTCGGCGGGGATGCGCAGTTCTTCGTCAGCCTGTTCCCGCGGTCGCAGCCGGGGAGTGTTCTTGGCGGCTATATGTGTGGAACGGCAATTATCGGGCCGGAGGCACAGCCGTCGCTGACAAGGATCCTCATGGTGCGTCTGCGCGATCAGGCGCGGGGCGCCACCCCGTGGGGCGGATACCTGCTGCCAGATGAGTCGATTTCGGCAGATCTGGCATCGGTCGGCATGTCCATCGAGCATCCCGAGCAGGTCGACCGGCAGCTCACGCGGTTCCTCGTTGGAGGTAGCGATGGCGGCGTCCACCAGATCCCGCCAGCCGATTTCCGCGCCATCCTCGATGTCTTCGACCGCCACTGGCTGAAGCACTCGAGCGCGCGGCAAAGCCCCTGAAGTGCCAAACGCCGGATGTCGCGCGGCGCTGACTGATTTGTAACCTAAAGGGCCAGAGCAAGCCTTGCAGATGCGGGCGCAAACGGTCGAATGGCGATGCCATCTCGGGTCATGGTGACGAAGCTCGACGGCGGGATCGCCTGCCAATCGCCGCCCTCGCGATCGAACGGTTCGGAGACGATGCAGCGGCCGCCGCCTTTTCGCAGGGCGGAGGTGTAGAGCGTCGGCGCGTGAGCGTCGGTGGCATAGCGCACCGCATGCAGCGCCTGCCCGTCCGAGAAGGCGGCGGTGAGCTTCAGCGCCGGTTCGAGGCCGGCGCGGCGCGAAGCGTCGAGCACGCGGCTGGTGGCGCGCGACACCGCGCCTTGCGGGTCACCGGCCAATCCCTCGTCGATCATCAGCAGGAAAAACAGTTCGGAATCGGTGGTGCCTTCGCGCTGGTCGAAGACGGCGTCGCAGAGCGTGTTCTCCAGCGCGCGGCGGATCTTTTCGAAGCCACCTATCTGGCCATTGTGCATGAACGACCAACGGCCCGAGATGAACGGATGGCAGTTCATGCGGCTGGTGGCGCCGCCGGTCGAGGCCCGCACATGGGCAAGGAACAGGCCGGATTTGATCTGCCGGCACAGGCTCTTCAGATTGGGATCGGACCAGGCCGGCAGGATGTCGCGGTAGAGGCCGGGCTCCGGCCGGTCGCCATACCAGGCAAGGCCGAAACCATCGCCATTGGTCGGCGATTTCGCTTCCTGGGCGCAATGGCTCTGGGCAATCAGCGAGTGGCAGGGCGCGGTGAGGATGTCTTCGAGAAAGACCGCTTCACCGAGATAGGCCGCCCATCGGCACATCGCTTCTCTCCTAGGCGCGATCCGGAAGAGCCGCCGGCTCCTTGGTCGCGTGCGTGCCTCTGTTGTGCGTCCGCTCGTAAAGCTCACGAACGATTCGGCTGGCGGTAGTCTCAAACAGAAATGGCAAGAAAGCATGAACGAGCGCGGCACCGGCCGCCGTCAGCAGCCGCGAGGAGAACCACGCCGCAAAGGCCATATGGCTGAAATAGGTTTCGCCGACCTTGGCCGGATGAGAGGTGAAAATCCTTGCGACCGACATGCTGGTTCCCCTTCAGCGCTTCAGGTTCCGATATGAGTATCCTGACACGCTTCGCAGGTTCACTGGTCTCAAAATGTCCTTGTGTTTTGCCATTTTGTGGGACACACATCCCACATGGCGTTGAATATCGATGAAATCGACCGGAAATTGCTGACCGAATTGCAACGCGACGGCACGCTGTCGGTCGACCAGTTGTCGGAACGTGTGGCCCTGTCGCGCAATGCCTGCTGGCGGCGCGTCAAGCGGCTGGAGGAGGATGGCGTCATCACCGGCCGGGTGGCGCTGGTCGATGCCGAGAAGCTCGGACTTGGCCTTTCGGTGTTCATTCTGGTCCGCACGTCCAATCACGATCCCGACTGGCTGCAGAAGTTCCGCGCGGCGGTGACCGGTCTTTCCGAGATCACCGGCGTCTACCGCATGTCCGGCGACCTCGACTATGTCCTGCGCGCCCGCGTCGCCGACGTGAAGGCCTACGACCGGCTCTACCAGCGGCTGATCGCCAAGGTGGCGCTGTCCGATGTCTCCGCCTCTTTCGTGATGGAGGAGATCAAGGAGACGACGGTGGTTCCGATGGAAGTGCGCTAAGGTATGTTGATATTCAGGTGATGCCGGCCTGCAAACGACGGGTTTCTCCGCTTCCGGTGCTCACGGACCGAATGTCCGCTCCGCTCCGGTTCTCGAAATCCGCCGTTTTCGACTCGGCCTGACCTGAATCTCAACACACCTCAGGCCATACTGATGCCTGAAAGAAAGCCGTTGATAGGCTTGCGGGCGAATTGACCGAATCGGCATTCGCGCCGATAGGATCGATTTTATGCGCGCAGCCCTCCAAAACTCCTCCGTCATCGGTCCGACTGTCGGCGTCGTCAGGCTGCCGCATGCTGAAGGACTACCGCTTCCCGCTTACGAAAGCGCCGGCGCCGCCGGCATCGACCTGCGCGCGGCGGTGCCTGACGACCGGCCGCTGCTGATCCTGCCGGGAAAGCGCGCTCTCGTGCCGACCGGGCTGATCCTCGAAATCCCCGAAGGCATGGAAGGCCAGGTGCGGCCGCGCTCCGGCCTTGCCTTCAAGCATGGCCTCACCGTCCTCAATTCACCGGGCACGGTCGACAGCGACTATCGCGGCGAGGTGAAGGTGCTGCTGATCAATCTCGGCGACGAGGATTTCGCCGTGACGCGCGGCATGCGCATTGCCCAGCTGGTTTTCGCCGCGGTGACGCAGGTGGGCGTCGAAGAGCGCTCGCTGGCCGGCGGCACCGCGCGTGGCTCGGGCGGGTTCGGATCGACCGGCACCGCCTGATGCAAATTCCAAAGCTGGTCATCTTCGACTGCGACGGGATCCTGGTCGACACGGAGAATCTCGCCAACCGACGCCTCGCGGAATGGCTGAGCGCGGCGGGCTATCCGACCAGCTTCGAATATTGCCGCAAGAACTTCTCCGGCCGCAGCATGGTGTCGGTGCAGAAGGAGATCGAGGTGCAAACCGATGTCCGGCTCGGCGCCGACTTCGTCGATCGCTGGAACGCCGGCCTGCCGGACCTGTTCGCCCACGGCGTCGAGGCAATCCCCTATGTCCGCGAGTTCATCGAGGCGGTTCGCGCGGCCGGCATCGCCTATTGCGTCGCCACGTCGGCCCGGATCTCGAAGATGCACATCACGCTTGGCCAGACCGGGCTGTTGCCGCTGTTCGAACATGCGATGTTCAGCGCCACCATGGTCTCGCGCGGCAAACCGTTCCCGGACCTGTTCCTGCATGCGGCCAAGACGATGGGCTTTCCGCCCGCCGACTGCATCGTCATCGAGGACAGCGTCGCCGGCACGCAGGCCGGCATCGCCGCCGGCATGCGGGTGTTTTCCTATCATGGCGACCCCTATTCCGACCGCGATGGCCTGATCCACGCCGGCGGCATCCTGTTCGACGACATGCGCGAACTGGCGGGACTGGTGCCGATCCACTGATCCGCCGGGCTTGATGGACGGGCTGGACGCCGTAGGGCGCTGTGCTACGGTCCGTGCGCCCGACAGCCCGAGGCGTCCATGCCAACGAATCTCTTTCGCTTCATCCTCGCCTTGGTGCTGCTGCCGTTCTTGTGGACCGTAGCCGGCGCGCAGGCCGTCAGCTTTCCGGATCTCGGCAGCGCGCTGCCCGGCCGCACCGATGTGACCTATCTGGATCTGGCAAAAATGGTCATTCCGGGCCTCGTCGCTGATAAGGACGGCTTCTACAAGGGCGGGTCGCCCATCGACATGCGCCACATCGAGGGACCGGATGATGGCGGGTCGCCACCCGAGACCTCCAGCTTTTCCAATGTCGCGGTGCTGGCCATCAAGGCCGGCGGCAAGGACCGGCTGGCGATGCTGTTCGACCTTGGCGATTCTCCCGACAGCGCCGAGGGCTACGCGGTGCTGGCGCTGTACGACATCACGGCCAAACCGAAATTGCTCGACGCGGCCAATGTCGCGGTCGACCGCAGCACCTATTTCCGCGAGCCGAACAAGCTTTCGATCGGCGACGGCGACGACGCGCTCATAACCATGAGCGCGCATTTCAATTCGAACCAGAACTATGTGGCCACGCCGCTGATCATGGTTGCCAAGGACAGGTTCGAACTGATCGACATGATCTATACGTTCGATGAGAAGCTGTGCGCCTACAGCCGCAAGCAGGACATCGGGTTCCAGACCATCGCGGACGGACAGCCTTATGCCGCCATCAAGGCGACAGTCACCGACGCCACCGAGCCAAGCGGTGAAAGCTGTGACGAGGCCGCGCCCAAGGCTGCGGCGCACGAGATTTCCGTAACCTACCATTGGGACAAGACGCACTACGTCAAGGATTCCGACGCGTTCGAAAAATTGGCAGCAGAGAACGAGAAACGCTTCTGATCCAGGCGCATTCATTTGCCCGGGCAAGGCGGGCAAGCTAAAATCCGCGCCATCGCACTGCACATATGGGGGAATTGCCATGGACAAGGGTAAGATCTTTCGTGACCTGCATGCCTCGACCTTCGTCATGCCCAATCCCTGGGATGTCGGCACGACGAAGCTGCTTGGCTCGTTCGGCTTCAAGGCGCTGGCGACGACCAGCGCCGGCTTTGCCTTTTCGCGCGGCCTGCCGGATGGCGCCGTGACCTTCGACCAGATGATCCATCATTGCCGCGACGTGACGGCGGCGACCAGCCTGCCGGTTTCGGCCGATCTCGAAAAAGGCAAGGGCGACAGCGCCGAGCAGGCCGCCGAAACGATCTTCGCGGCGGAAGCGGCGGGCCTTTCCGGCTGCTCGATCGAGGACCACACAGGTGACCCCGACAAGCCGATCTATGATTTTGCCCACGCGGTCGAGCGCGTCGCGGCGGCGGTGGAGGCGGCGCGGGCGCTGAAGCGCGATTTCGTCTTCACGGCGCGGGCCGAGAACTTCTTGTGGGGCAAGTCCGATCTCGACGACACCATCAAGCGGCTGCAGGCCTTCGAGAAGGCCGGCGCCGACGTGCTCTATGCGCCGGGCATCGACGACGTCGAGATGGTGCGCACCATCTGTTCGGCGGTGAGCAAGCCGGTCAATGTCATGGCGCGGCCAGGCTTCACCATCGCCGATCTCGCCATGGCCGGCGTCAAGCGCATTTCGCTCGGGCCGTGGCTGACCAATTTCGCCTACGGCATGCTGGAAACGGCGGCACGCGAGATCCAGCAGGACGGCACGTTCGGCTTCACCCGCGCCGCCATGCCGTTCGGCAAGTTGCAGGCGCTGTTTCGCGAGTCCTCATGAACAGGGAAGTCCTCATGAATAGGCCGGGCGGCGGATTCCCGCGCCGCCGAGCCGAGTTTAGCCCCGCGAGGGGTGAGCCGCCCGCGCCGAAATCGCCTTGTGCAGGTGCACCATCATGGCGGCGGCGAAAAGCGGCGTCACCAGGTTGAGCAGCGGCACGGCGAGGAACGCCGCGATGACCAGCCCGGCGAGGAACACCGTTCCGGCATGGTGCCTGCGCCAGGCCCTGGCTTCCTCCTCCGGACGGAAGCGCATGGCGGCGAATTCGAAGAATTCCCGCCCGAGCAGGTAGCCGTTGACGACGAAGAAGGCGGCGATGTTGATGCCCGGCACCAGGAGAAGCAACAGGGCGACGATGTTGCCGAGGATGACGACGCCGAAGAACTTTATCGCCAGCACCAGCGAGCGCAGCGCCGGCATGGCGCGGCCGGGTGGATCGCCGGGATAATCGGTGCGCTCGACCACTTCGGCGACATCGTCGAGGAACAGGCCGGCGATCACGGCCGTCACCGGCGCGACGAGCAATGCCATGCCGAAGGCGAGCGCAATTGCCGCAATGATGCCGCCCAGCCAGCCGGCCCAGGACGGTATGCCCGGCAACAGCGTCTGCAGCCATGGCAGGGCCAGCCATTCGACAAGGCTGGTCAGGCCGAACCACAGGGCGACCAGCGCCAGCAGGGTCAAGCCCAGCGTCTTGAGAAAGACGGCCCGAAAAGGCGGTGAGAGCAGCTCAAGGGCCGCGGTGCGGGCAGCGTCGAAAATCACCGTGCTTCAACCCCTCGATGAGCAGACACCGCCGAATGGACGGACGCTCCCGAGATAGGCAGCCCAAGCCATGAGCACAAGCGCGCAGCTATCTTGCAAGCGCCGGCTTGCGAACCGGGATGGTCATGGCCGCGACGCCGGCAACGACACAAGCCATGCCGAGCCACGCAGTCGGCCCCAGGGTTTCGCCGAGGAAGACAGCGCCGATGCCGACGCCGATCGGCACGCGCAGATAGGCCTGCGACGTCGTGCCGACCGAGCCCAGCGTGTGGATGAGGCGGAAATAGATGACGAAGGCGAGCGCCGTCGAGAACACCGACAGGCCGAGCAGCGCCAGGATCGACGCCAGAGATGGCGTGAGCGTCCAGGGCTGGTCCACCACCAGGCTGAGCGGCACCAGCATCACCGCACCGCAGAGCATCGAACCGGCCGCCGGCAGCATCGGATCGAGGCCCTTGAAGCCACGGCCGAAAATCGCGGCGCCAGCATAGCAGATCGTCGCCACGACGATGGCGAGCTGCGCCCACAGTTCATGACCGAGACCGCCCAGCGCTTCGGTACCGATGATGAGGCAGATGCCGGCAATGCCGGCGCCGACGCCGACCAGTTTGCGCAGCGTGACCGGTTCATGGCGGGTGATCAGCGCGGTGAGCAGGAAGGTGAAGATCGGCGAGGTCGCGTTCAGGATGGTAGCGAGGCCGGCATCCACCGAACGCTCGGCGGCGGCGATCAGCGTGAACGGGACGACGCTGTTGAGGCATGCCTGGAAGGCGAAGCGGCGCCAGCTCGCCGCATCGCTGGGCATGGCAAGCCCACGCCAATGGATGATGGCCAGAAGAATAGCGCCGGCAATTAAAGTGCGGGCGGCAATGAAGGTGATCGGCGGGATCGTCTCGACGCCGATCTTGATGAAGGTGTAGGAGGCGCCCCACAATACAGCAAGCACGCCGAGCAGCGCCAGGTCGGTCGTTGTATCGTTTCGTGTCGGCATCCGCTGGCTCGCCTTCGGGCTGTGATCGAACAGGCCAGAGTTGTAGGCAAGGTCGCGACAAAATGCTTCGGCCACGGTCGAATTGTCGTAGCGCCTCAAGTGGGTGCGCTGGGATGATCCGCCAAAGTTGAGTGCCGCGCTCTAGGCAAAGCCGTTTCGAATCGCTAGACCCGCGCCCGGCCTGCATGGCAAGAAGCTGGCTCTGGTTTTTGGCGGAGATATTGATGCCGGATTATGACGTGCTTTGCATCGGCAATGCCATTGTCGACATCATCGCCCAGTGCGAGGAGGAATTCCTCGAAACCAACGGCATCATCAAGGGCGCGATGAACCTCATCGATACCCACCGCGCCGAACTGCTCTACAGCCGCATGGGCCCGGCGATCGAAGCCTCCGGCGGCAGCGCCGGCAACACGGCGGCCGGCGTCGCTTCCTTCGGCGGCCGTGCCGCGTTCTTCGGCAAGGTTTCCAACGATGCGCTGGGCGAAATCTACGTGCACGACATCCATGCCCAGGGCGTCGCCTTCGACACCAAACCGCTCAAGGGCGAGCCGCCGACGGCCCGCTCGATGATCTTCGTCACCCCCGACGGCGAGCGCTCGATGAACACCTATCTCGGTGCCTGCGTCGAGCTCGGGCCGGAGGACGTGGAGGCCGACAAGGCGTCTGGCGCCAAGGTCACCTATTTCGAGGGCTATCTGTGGGATCCGCCGCGCGCCAAGGAAGCGATCCGGCAGACAGCCAGGCTGGCGCACGCGGCAGGCCGCGAAGTGTCAATGACGCTGTCGGATTCGTTCTGCGTCGACCGCTACCGCGACGAATTCCTCGAGTTGATGCGCTCGGGCACCGTCGATATCGTCTTTGCCAACAGCCACGAGATCAAGTCGCTCTACCAGACATCGTCGTTCGACGAGGCGCTGGCGCAGATCCGCAAGGACNATCGTCTTTGCCAACAGCCACGAGATCAAGTCGCTCTACCAGACATCGTCGTTCGACGAGGCGCTGGCGCAGATCCGCAAGGATTGCCGGATCGCCGCCGTGACGCGGTCCGAGAAAGGCTCCGTCATCGTGCGCGGCGACGAGACCGTGGTCATCAAGGCCACCGCCATCAAGGAGCTGGTCGACACGACCGGCGCCGGCGACCTCTACGCCGCCGGCTTCCTGCATGGCTACACGCAAGGCCGCGACCTCAAGACCTGCGGTGACCTTGGCTCACTGGCGGCCGGCCTGGTGATCCAGCAGATCGGCCCAAGGCCAAGGCAGAATTTGCGCCGCGAGGCCGAGCAGGCGGGGTTGTTGTAGGGGGCGCTTTTTTCCTTCTCCCCCTGTGGGAGAAGGAAAAAGCGCCCCGCTGCTCACCGTCGCGTCACTGTCACGTATCGCTCCTACACGACATCGCGAGCCTCCCGCGACTGATATTTCGGGGCGCCCGCAATCAGATGGGATGTTCAAAAATGCAAGGCAGCAAGCTGTCGGGCGGCGCGGGTCGTTGCCGCCGCGATCTTCGTTTTCAGCACTAGAAATTCAGCAACCGGCCGCGGCTAAGGGAGGAGCGCGGCCCGGAAGACAGATGCATGAACAGATTTCAGACAACCGGTCTCGGACAGGACGACTTCGCGGAGATGGTCGCGGAGGATGTCGAACGCGCGCTTGCCCATTATGACGAGGCCATAAACCAATCCACCGTGGTCTCCGTCGGCAAGATTGCCGGCAGCATAGCATCCGCCGTCACCTCGCTGTCGCCGAGACACCAGCGCGCCATCGATACCATCCATGCCGACCTTCCCGGCCTTGCCCAGAAATTCGTGCGCGCACTCGCGGCGGAAGCCGCGCGCCGCAGCGAAGCCGGCACCGCAGGCCTGCCGGTGCCGTTGTCGGCCGGCGAACCACCTCCCCCGCAATCCGACGACCTCGAATCGATGCTGATCGAGGACTGGGCCGGTCGCGTCGCCGGCTCGACCTATCTGGAAGAGAACCTGCGCATCGCTCGTTCGACCCTGCACCGCTGGCAACGACGCGGCGACGTCATCGCCTTGCGCAAGGGCGGCCGCAAGCACGTCTTCCCGCTGGCGCAGTTCGTCGACGGCAGGCCGGTCGCGGGCATCAGCGACGTGCTCAAGCTGATCGGCAATCCGCGGCTCGCCTGGCTGTGGCTGACACGCCCGGCGGCGCAGCTCGACGGCCGCATACCGATCGATCTGCTGCGAGCGGATCAGATTGAAGAGGTGGTCGAGGCGGCGCGGGTGTTCGCCCCCGGCTGAGCTGCGCTCGAAGAGCGTTCACAGGCTCGCAATCGGCTCTTGCTTGCTGCCCGGATCGCCGCTCAGGTCCCCGCGGTATAGGCTGCGATCGCCGCCATGTTGACGATGTCTGAGTCCTTGGCATTGAGCGACACGATCTGCACCGGCTTGTTGAGGCCGACCAGCAGCGGGCCGATGACCGTCGAGCCGCCGAGTTCCTGCAGCATCTTGGTCGAGATCGAGGCCGAGTGGAACGCCGGCATGATCAGCACATTGGCCGGGCCGGTCAGCCTGATGAACGGGTATTGTGCCATGACCCGTGCGTTGAGCGCGACGTCGGCGGCCATTTCGCCGTCATACTCGAAGTCGACGCGGCGCTTGTCGAGGATGCGCACGGCCTCCTGGACGCGCTCGGAGCGCTCGCCCTGGGGGTGGCCGAAGGTGGAATAGGCGAGCATGGCGAGCCTCGGCTCGTAGCCCATGCGGCGGGCAAAGCCGGCCGCTTCCTCGGCGATGTCGGCGATCTGCTCGGCGTTGGGCATGTCGTGCACGGCGGTATCCGCAACGAGCACAGTCTTACCCCGGGCGAGCACGATCGAGACGCCGATGACGCGGTGGCCGGGCTTGGCGTCGATGACGCGGCGAATGTCGTCGAGCGCGGTGGAATAGTTGCGGGTGACGCCGGTGACGATGCCGTCGGCGTCGCCCAGCGCCACCATGCAGGCGGCGAAGTGGTTGCGGTCGTTGTTGATCAGGCGCTGGCAATCGCGAAACAGGAAGCCTTTGCGCTGCATGCGCTCGTAGAGGTAGTCGGTGTAGATGCCGTTGCGGCGCGACAGCCGGGCATTGATGATCTCGATCCCTTGCTTGTTGAGGTCGATGCCGGCGTGCTTGGCGTTCTCCTTGATGACGTCGTCGCGGCCAAGCAGAATGGCGGTGCCGAGCTTCTGGTTCACATAGGAGACGGCGGCGCGCATCACCTGCTCCTCCTCGCCCTCGGCGAAGACGATGCGCTTGGGCTGGCGGCGCACGCGGTCGTAGATGCGCTGCAAGGTGGAGGCGATCGGATCGCGCCGGGCGGACAGTTCCTGCGCGTAGCGGTCGAGGTCGAGGATGGGCTTGCGGGCAACGCCCGAATCCATCGCCGCCTTGGCCACCGCGAGCGGAATGGCCGAGATCAGGCGCGGGTCGAACGGCACCGGGATGATGTAATTGGGTCCGAATCTCGGCCTGTTGCCCTGGTAGGCGGCGGCGACGTCGTCGGGCACGTCCTGGCGCGCCAGTTCGGCGAGGGCGCGCGCGGCGGCGATTTTCATGTCGTCGTTGATGGTGGTCGCCCGCACATCCAGCGCACCGCGGAAGATATAGGGGAAGCCGAGCACGTTGTTGACCTGGTTGGGGTAATCGGACCGCCCCGTGGCCATGATCGCGTCGGTGCGGATCTCGGCCACTTCTTCCGGCGTGATCTCGGGATCTGGATTGGCCATGGCGAAGATGATCGGGTTCTTGGCCATCGACTGCACCATGGCGGTGGTCAGCGCACCCTTGGCGGAGAGGCCGAGGAAGACGTCGGCGCCGTCGAGCGCTTCGGCAAGGCTGCGCCTGTCGGTCTTGACCGCATGCGCCGACTTCCACTGGTTCATGCCTTCGGTGCGGCCCTGGTAGACGACGCCCTTGGTGTCGCACAGGATGATGTTTTCCGGGGCAAAACCCATCGCCTTCATCAGTTCGATGCAGGCGATGCCCGCGGCACCGGCGCCATTGCAGACCAGCCTGGTGGTCTTCATGTCGCGACCGGTGACCTCCAGTGCGTTGATCAGGCCGGCGGACGAAATGATGGCGGTGCCGTGCTGGTCGTCGTGGAAGACCGGGATATCCATCAGCTCGCGCAGGCGCTGCTCGATGATGAAGCATTCCGGCGCCTTGATGTCTTCGAGATTGATGCCGCCGAAGGAGGGGCCGAGGTAACGCACGCAGTTGATGAATTCCTCGGCATCCTCGGTGTCGACCTCGAGGTCGATGGAATCGACATCGGCGAAGCGCTTGAACAACACCGCCTTGCCTTCCATGACCGGCTTGGAGGCCAGCGCGCCGAGATTGCCCAGACCGAGGATGGCGGTGCCGTTGGAGATGACGGCGACCATGTTGCCGCGCGTCGTGTAGTCGAAGGCGCGGCTCGGATCCTCGGCGATGGCGCGCACCGGCACGGCGACACCCGGCGAATAGGCGAGGCTGAGATCGCGCTGCGTCGTCATCGGCTTGGTGGCGACGATCTCCAGCTTGCCGGGCCGGCCCATCGCGTGGAATTCGAGCGCTTCCTGCGCGCTGACGGACGGACCGCTGTTCTCGGTTTTCCTGGCCATGATGTCTTGATTTCCTCGCCGGTGCAGCACCTCCTTGAAGCGGGTGCTTTGTTTCGGTCCGAATTAAGACCACGCGCCGCCGCGTGTAAACCGCCAGCGCGTGGGAATCGCAGGCCGGCGCGCAAATGCCGGCAAGCTACCAGCCAGTCGTCCCCTGCTTTTCGAGGCTCCGGCATTAAACCGGGCAATCACATCTGCTAGCGTGCCGCGCATGAATATGCACAGCCCGAACGAGCCAGACGCCCCCGAGGCGATGACGCCGCCGCAGCCTGGTGCGGCCGCCGTCACGCCGATGATGGAGCAGTTCATCGAGATCAAGGCGGCGAACCCGGATTCGCTGCTGTTCTACCGCATGGGCGACTTCTACGAGTTGTTCTTCGACGATGCCGAAAAGGCCAGCCGGGCACTGGGCATCGTCTTGACCAAGCGCGGCAAGCACCAGGGCCTCGACATTCCGATGTGCGGCGTGCCGGTGCATGCGGCCGACGACTACCTGCAGAAGCTGATCGGCCAGGGTTTTCGCGTTGCCGTCTGCGAGCAGATCGAGGATCCGGCCGAGGCCAAGAAGCGCGGCTCCAAATCGGTGGTGCGCCGCGACGTGGTGCGGCTGGTGACGCCGGGCACCATCACCGAGGACAAATTGCTGGCGCCGTCGGAATCGAGCTTCCTGATGGCGCTGGGGCGGGTGAAGGGCGGCAGCGATCACAGCTTTGCAATTGCCTGGATCGACATCTCGACCGGCGCCTTCCGCGTAGCCGAGACCACCGCCGATCGGTTGCTGGCGGACATTTTCCGCGTCGATCCGCGCGAGCTGATCGTCGCCGAGCCGGTGTTTTACGATGCCGAGCTGAAGCCGGTGTTCGACGTGCTCGGCCGGGTCGCCAACCCGCAGCCGCCATCGCTGTTCGATTCGGCCTCCGCCACCGGGCGCATCGCGCGCTTCTTCGATGTGGCGACGCCGGACAGTTTCGGCACGTTTTCGCGCGCCGAGCTGTCGGCGATCTCGGGCGCCATTGCCTATGTCGAGAAAACGCAGAAGGCCGAGCGCCCCCCATTGTCACGGCCCGAGCGCGAGGAACAGGGCTCGACGCTGTTCATCGATCCGGCAACGCGTGGGAATCTGGAGCTGCTCCGCACTCTGTCCGGCACCCGCGAAGGGTCGCTGTTCAAGGCCATCGACCGCACTGTGACCGGCGGCGGCGCCAGGCTGCTCGCCGACCGGCTGATGGCGCCGCTGACCGACCCGGCAGCGATCGGCGCGCGCCTGGACTCGGTGTCGTTCTTCCGCTCCGAAACGCGGCTGTGCCAGGCATTGCGGACAAGCCTGAAGAGCGTCGCCGACATGCCGCGCGCCCTTTCCAGACTGGCGCTCAACCGGGGCGGCCCGCGCGACCTCGGCGCATTGCGCGCCGGTTTCGAGGCGGCCGGCGCCATCGCCGAAATCTTTGCCGCGACCGCCCTGCCCCAGGAGTTGGCGAGCGCACTAGCCGCCATTCATGCGCTGCCCCAGGCGCTCGCCCGGCATCTGACGCAGGCGCTTGGCGAGGAACTGCCGCTGCTCAAGCGCGACGGCGGCTTCCTGCGCGGTGGCTATCACGGCGAACTCGACGAGATGCGGGCGCTGCGCGACGAGTCGCGAAAAGTGATCGCCGGGCTGGAGCGCTCGCTGATCGAAGAGACCGGCATCCGCTCGCTGAAGATCCGCCACAACAATGTGCTGGGCTACTACATCGAGGTGACCGCCAACCATCATGCGGTGATGACCGGCAGCGATGGCGCCAAGGCGCGCTTCATCCACCGCCAGACCATGGCCAACGCCATGCGCTTCACCACGACTGAACTTGCCGAACTCGAGACCAAGATCGCCAATGCCGCCGACCGGGCGCTGGGCATCGAACTGGCGGCCTTCGATGCACTGACGGCGGAAGCGGTCGGCGAGGCGGAGAAAATCCGCGCCGGTGCCGATGCGCTCGCCGTGCTCGACGTCTCGGCGGCATTGGCGCTTTTGTCGGAAAGCGAGGCCTGGTGCCGGCCGGTGGTGGATTCCAGCCTTGCCTTCGAGATTTCCGGCGGCAGGCATCCCGTGGTCGAGCAGGCCCTGCGCCGTTCGGGTGACGGCCCCTTCGTCGCCAATGATTGTGACCTCTCGCCGGAAGGCAGCGCCAAGAACGGCGCGATCTGGCTGCTGACCGGCCCCAACATGGGCGGTAAATCGACATTCCTGCGGCAGAACGCGCTGATCGCCATCCTCGCCCAGACCGGCTCGTTCGTGCCGGCGGCATCGGCCCATATCGGTGTCGTCGACCGGCTGTTCTCGCGCGTCGGCGCTTCCGACGATTTGGCACGCGGCCGCTCGACGTTCATGGTCGAGATGGTCGAGACGGCGGCGATCCTCAACCAGGCCGGCGAGCGGGCGTTGGTGATCCTCGACGAGATCGGCCGCGGCACCGCGACCTTCGACGGCCTGTCGATCGCCTGGGCGGCGGTGGAGTACCTGCATGAGAAGAACCGCTGCCGGGCGATCTTCGCCACCCATTTCCACGAAATGACTTCGCTCGCCGGCAAGCTGGCGCGGCTCCACAACGTCACCATGCGGGTCAAGGAATGGGAAAACGACGTCGTCTTCCTGCACGAGGTCGGAAAGGGTGCGGCCGATCGCTCCTACGGCGTCCAGGTGGCGCGCCTCGCCGGTCTGCCGGAAGCGGTGGTCGACCGGGCCAAACAAGTGCTGCACCAGTTGGAGGAAGGCGAGGTTTCCGGCAAGACCAACCGGCTGGTCGACGATTTGCCGCTGTTTTCCGTGGCGGTGAAGCGCGAAGCACCGAAGCCGGTGAAAAGCGACGCACTGGGCGCAGCACTCGGCGACATCAACCCCGACGAGATGACACCAAGGGAAGCGCTGGAGGCGCTTTACCGGCTGAAGGGGCTGGCGGGAAAGTAGATTGGGCTGTGGGCATGGCTGCATCGCCGAAACCGCCAATCTCCCCACTTGAGGGGGAGATTGGCAGCTTCATCGCCGCGCTTAGATCATCTCCAGTCCGCGCTTGCGCGTCGGTGGCGGGAAGGCACGGTCGAGATCGGCGAGATCCTCACCGGTGAGCTTGATGTCGAGCGCGGCAAAATTCTGGCGGACGTGCTCCTGGCTGCTGGCCTTGGGAATGGAGATGACGCCCTCCTGCTGCATCACCCAGGCCAGGGCTATCTGTGCCGCGGTGGCGCCATGGCGGGCGGCGACCGCGTCGAGCCTGGCATTGCGCGCCAATGCACCTTGTTCGACCGGAGAATAGGCCATCAGCGGAATGCCTCGCTTCCGGCTCCAGGGCGCCAGATCGAACTCGAGGCCGCGCCGGACCAGATTGTAAAGCACCTGATTGGTCTGGACATTGCCGCCATTGGGTAAGCCGGCGAGGTCTTCCATCTCCTCGATGTCGAAATTGCTGACGCCCCAGTGGCGGATCTTGCCGGCTTTCTTCAGCGCCTCGAAGGCTTCGACCGTCTCCGCCAAGGGCACGCTGCCAGGCCAATGCAAGAGATAGAGGTCGATGCGGTCGGTGGCGAGGCGCTTCAGGCTGTTCTCGCAAGAGCGCTGCACGCCCGCGCGTGAAGCGTTCGATGGCAGAACTTTCGAGACCAGGAAAACCTCGTCGCGGCGCCCGGCAATGGCCTCGGCCACGACCTCCTCGGCACCGCCGCTGGCATACATCTCGGCGGTGTCGATCAGCGTGACGCCGAGATCGAGGCCAAGCCTGAGAGCAGCGACCTCATCGCCACGGCGCCTGATGTCCTCGCCCATTTTCCATGTGCCCTGGCCGAGAACGGCAATGGCTTCGCCGGAGGGCAGCGTGGTGGTTCTGACGGTCGATAGCATGGAAGGCTCCGTTCGGGGCCGGATCGCATCACAGGCCGGACGAGAAATCCAGAGGCGTTCTCGCCGCCGGCGATCTGTTGGAGGCCTATTTCACCGGATGGGCGGCGAGCCAGTCCTGCATCTCCTTGATCTCGGCCTCCTGCGCGGCAATCACCGCTTCGGCCAGTTTGCGGATTTCCGGATCCTTGCCATTGGCAAGCTCGACCTTGGCCATGTCGATGGCGCCCTGATGGTGCGGGATCGTGCCGCGAACGAAATCGACGTCGGCATCGCCGGTATATTGCGAGGCCATCATGCCGGCGTGCATCTTGTCCATCGCCGCCTTGTAGCCCTCGGTCGACGGGCTTTCCGCGCCCATCGCCATGCCGGCCATGTCGTGTTTCATCTCTTCGCTTTGCGCCGGGACGCTTTCGAGGAAGACGGCAAGCAGCATTCCGGCCGCCATCAGCAAAAGCACGAGTTTCTTAGCCAAGGTCATTCATGGTCTCCTGTCGCATGGATTTCGTATTTGGGGGCTTGGATCAGAGTTTCAACGTTCTCAGCCGCAATGCGTTGGCGATCACCGACACCGACGACAGGCTCATCGCCGCCGCCGCCAGCATCGGCGACAAAAGCGTGCCGGTGAGCGGATAGAGCACGCCGGCGGCGACCGGTACGCCAAGCACATTGTAGAGGAAAGCGAAGAACAGGTTCTGGCGGATGTTGCGGATGGTGCCCTGGGCCAGCGTGCGCGCCCGCACGATGCCGTTGAGATCGCCCTTGACCAGGGTGATGCCGGCACTTTCGACCGCAACATCGGCGCCGGTACCCATGGCGATGCCGACATCGGCGGCGGCAAGCGCGGGTGCGTCGTTGACGCCGTCACCGGCCATGGCAACGCCGGCGCCCCCGCCGCGCAACTCGTCGACGAGGGCTGCCTTCTGTTCGGGCAAGAGCCCGGCGCGCACCTCGTCGATACCGAGGCGGCCGGCGATCGCCTTGGCCGTGCGCTCATTGTCGCCGGTCGCCATGATGATCCTCAAGCCGCTGTCATGCAGGGCCTTGATCGCCTCGGCGGTGGTCGCCTTGACCGGATCGGCAACGGCGACGATGCCGGCCAGCCTGCCGCCGACAGCGACGAACATCGCCGTCTTGCCGTCGCCCTGCAACGCCTCGGCGATGGCCGCAACGGCGGAAACATCGACGCCGAGGTCGCGCATCATCGCGGTATTGCCGAGCGCGACCGTCTTGCCCGACACGGTGCCGGAAACGCCTTTGCCGGTGGTCGCCTCGAAATCGCCGACGTCGGCGACGGTCACGCCGCGCGCCACGGCACCTTCGACGATGGCCTCGGCCAAGGGGTGTTCAGACCCCTTCTCGAGACTTGCCGCAAGCCCCAGCAATTCGTCCTCTGCAAAGCCGCTGGCAGCCACGATATCGGTCAGCTTCGGCCGGCCTTCGGTCAGCGTGCCGGTCTTGTCGACGATCAGCGTGTCGACGGAGGCGAAGCGTTCGAGTGCGGCGGCCTCCTTGATCAGCACGCCGGCAAGAGCGCCGCGACCGGTGGCGGTCATGATCGACATCGGCGTGGCAAGCCCAAGCGCACAGGGACAGGCGATGATCAGCACCGAGACCGCCGAGACGACGGCAAAGACCAGGCTGGGCTCGGGACCAAGGACCGCCCAGGCGATGAAGGCCGCGACGGCAACCAGGACGACGGCCGGAACAAAGTAGAAGGAAACGCGGTCGGCCAACCCCTGGATCGGCGCACGCGAGCGCTGTGCCTTGGCGACGAGTTCGACGATGCGCGCGAGCGTGGTCTCGGAACCGATCCGTTCGGCGCGCATGATCAGCGAGCCTTGCCTGTTGAGCGTGCCGCCGGTCAGGGCGTTGCCTTCGGTCTTTTCGACCGGCAACGGCTCGCCCGTGATCATCGATTCGTCGATGGAAGAGCGGCCTTCGAGCACGGTGCCGTCGACCGGCACGGCTTCGCCGGGCCGGATGCGCAAGCGGTCCCCGGCCTTGACGCCGTCCAGCGGGACGTCGCTCTCGGAGCCGTCTTCGGCGATCCGCCGCGCTGTCTTGGGCGCCAGATCGAGCAGGGCGCGGATTGCCGAGCCGGTCTTTTCTCGGGCGCGCAATTCCAGCACCTGGCCGAGGAAGACCAGCGCGACGATGACGGCGGCGGCCTCAAAATAGACCGGCACCGCACCGCCATGGCCGCGGAACTGATGCGGGAAAATGTCCGGGAACAGCGTGGCGACGACGCTGTAGAGATAGGCGGCACCGACACCGAGCGAAATCAGCGTCCACATGTTGGGGCTGCGGTTGAGTATCGATTCCCAGCCGCGATGAAAGAAGGGAAAGGCGGCCCAAAGCACCACCGGGCTTGCCAGGGCCAGCTCGACCCAGACCTTTGTGCGATCCCCGACCAGTCCTTCGAACGACAGGCCGACCATCGGCGCCATGGCGACGATCAGAAGCGGGATCGACAGAGCCGCGCTGACCCAGAACCGCCTGGTGAAGTCGATCAACTCCGGATTAGGCCCTTCATCGCCAGTCGGCACGCCCATTGGCTCCAGCGCCATGCCACAGATCGGACAGGAGCCTGGCTTGTCGCGGACGACCTCGGGATGCATGGGGCAGGTGTACTGCGTACCCTTAGGCATCGGCGCCGGCACCGGCCTGTCGCCGAGATAGGCTGGCGGGGCCGCCTCGAACTTGGCCTTGCAGCCGGCGGAGCAGAAATAGAAGCCTTGGCCTTCATGGCGGATAAAGTGCCTGGCCGTGGCGCGCTCGACGCCCATGCCGCAGACCGGGTCGGTGGCCGTCAGGTATTTCTCCGGCTCCGCCTGGAATTTCGTGCGGCAGCCTTCGCTGCAGAAATGATAGAGCCGGCCGCCATGTTCTGCTGTCGGCTTGCCTGCGGCCGGATCCACGGTCATGCCGCAGACCGGATCGCGCAGGACCGCGTCCACGGCCGCGGCTTTCGGCGCGCAGCAGCCGCCATGTGTGTGATGATCGTGATCTGAATGCGCCATTCCAAAATGCCCTTAGCAAACTGCCTCGGGCAGGAGGTAGTGCTTCCAGTAACTGGAAGGTCAAGGGCCGTTATGATTATTCGTATTTCGAGGCTCGACCCGGCTGTTCGCCCAGAAAAAGTCGACATTCCGCACCGCTGCGTGTGCTAACGCTCGGCCTTTCGACAACAATTCGAATCCCGGTAAATCAATGAAATGTCTGGTCATCAATCTTGATCGGTCTCCCGACCGGCTCGCCCACATCACGGCGGAGTTTGCCCGCATCGGCATCGCCTTCGAGCGAATCGTCGCAACCGATGCCCGTGACCATCCTGAGTTGGTGCTGCAGCCACAAGATGCGATCTACGCCGTCCGGCGCCTGTCCTCCAGCGAGGTCGCCTGCATGCACAGCCATCGCGCCTGCTGGTCGATCATCGCTCAAGACGATGCCCCTTATGGCGCCGTCTTCGAGGACGACGTTGTGTTCTCCGCGAAAGCCGGTGCCCTTCTGGCCGATAGTGGCTGGATTCCGGCCGATGCCGACGCCATCAAACTCGAAACATTCTTCAGCAAGACCATGATCCAGAGGAAAAGGATCGCCGTCGGCAACGGCTTCTCCATGTTCAGGCTTCGCAGGAGCCATATGGGGACCGGCGGCTACATCGTCTCCAGGCAGATGGCGCGCGACCTCCTGGAAGCTACCGCGCAGGCCAGCGCAGCTGCCGACGACCTCCTCTTCAACCCCGTGTTCCCGACGTCGGCAAGCAAGACGATCTACCAACTCGTTCCCGCACTCTGTGCGCAGGACCAGTTCGTGGGCGACAGATTGCCGAGCCTGCTTTACGAAGAGCGCGAAGCCGAATGGGTCGCAAGCGGGCTGACCATCAAGCGCAGAAAGCCCGTCGCCGAGAAGATAAGGGTAGAAATCAGGCGGGTCGTCGAGTGGGTCGTCGATCACTGCAAGCTGCGGCATTATACGGTCGTTGCGCTCGATCCCCCTGCGGAAGAGCCGATGTCTTGCCTGGTCGCCGGAGGCAACGAGAACGCGCTTTAGACGCCCAAAGGGCAAGACCGATCCGTATCCGAAAACCCGATAGTTTTGGTTCAGGCACTGCTTCGAACTTGCTGTGGCCGGCAAAGTAGAAATTGACCATTTCGGCCCTATCATTTCATCACGGTGCAAAATACTCTTAAAAAGTCAGCAGACACCGGCTCCGGTGTGCTAGAGAACGCCGCCACTCCCGAAAGACAACGATTTCGTCGAACAATGAAGCGCCTGGTCATCAATCTCGATCGATCTCCCGACCGACTTGTCCACATGACATCGGAGTTCGCCCGCATCGGCATTGGGTTCGAGCGGGTCGCGGGGATCGATGCCCAGGAACATCCCAATCTGGTGCAGCAGCCGCAGCACGCGATACACGCCATCCGGCCCCTCGCCGGCAGCGAGATCGCCTGCCTGCATAGTCATCGTGCCTGCTGGACGATCATCGCCCAGGACGACGCCCCGTACGGCGCCATCTTCGAGGACGACATGGTGTTTTCCGGCAGAGCCGGTGCGTTGCTGGGCGATACGAGCTGGGTTCCGGCGGACGCGGACGTTGTGAAGCTCGAGACGTTCTTCTCCAGAACCGTGATCCAGAGGAGAAGGGCCCCTGCCGGACACGGTTTTTCCACGGTCCGGCTCCGCAAGGGCCATCCAGGGGCTGGGGGTTATCTCCTCTCGCGGCAAATGGCGCGCGCGTTTCTGGAGGCAACGGCGCAGGTCAATATAGCTGTCGACGATCTCATCTTTAACCCCGCTATGTCGGCCGGCAGGAATATCTACCAACTTGTTCCCGCGCTCTGCGCGCAAGACCAGTTCGTCGGCTACAGGCTGCCGAGCCTGCTTGACCAGGAACGGGATGCCGCGCGGACCGCGAGCGGGCTTATGACAAGGCAGAGCAAGCCGACAGCGGTGAGAATCAGCCGGGAAGCCGGGCGGACCATGAGGTGGATCGCCGACTTCTGCAGGCTGCGGCGGCAGATTGTCGTGCCCTTCGGCCCTGTCGAGGCAACCGACTAGGCCGATTCCGGGCTGCCGGCCGGCCCCATACCCAGCGCCGCGAAAACGCGCTATAGACGCCGCCCAAAAGGCAAGGCCAACCGGTACCTATGGCGAAAATCTCCCTAAAGCTCCATGAACTGATCGACGGCGAAGCCTTGCGCCGCGAGATGACCGCTCTGACCGCGGCGAGCGCCGGCGATGGTTCCAGCGCTATCATCCGCACGGCCGCTCTCCAGCTTCTCAAGGGCCGGCTCGCCGAGGGCCGCAGAAAAACCGAGGCCATGCTGAGAGAGGATGGTGGCGGCAATGCCTGCGCCGAGCGGCTGTCGCATGTGATGGATCAGCTGATCCGGGCGCTTTACGATTTCGCCGCGACCCATGTCTACCCGGTGAAGAACCCGTCGTCGGCCGAGCGCATGGCCGTGGTTGCGGTTGGCGGCTATGGGCGCGGCACGCTGGCGCCGGGATCCGACATCGACCTTCTGTTTCTGTTGCCCTACAAGCAGACGCCGTGGGGCGAACAGACAGTCGAATACATGCTCTACATGCTGTGGGACCTCGGACTGAAGGTCGGCCATGCCACCCGCAATATCGACGAGTGTCTGCGGCTGTCGCGCACCGACATCACCATTCGCACCTCGATCCTGGAAGCGCGCTTCCTGTGGGGGGAACGCAAGCTCTATGAAGAGTTGATGCTGCGCTTCGACCATGAGGTGGTGCGCACGACCGGCCCGGAATATGTCCAGGCCAAGCTTGCCGAACGCGACGAGCGTCACGCCAAGGCCGGCGAAAGCCGCTATCTGGTCGAGCCCAACGTCAAGGACGGCAAGGGCGGCCTGCGCGACCTGCAGACGCTGTTCTGGATCGGCAAGTATTTCTACCGGGTGCGCACCGGCGAGGAGCTGGTCGAAAAGGGCGTCTTCACCGACGCCGAATATCGCGAGTTCCAGAAGGCCGAGGACTTCCTGTGGGCGGTGCGCTGCCATATGCATTTCCTCACCGGGAAAGCCGAGGAGCGGCTGCATTTCGACATCCAGCGCGAGATCGCCGAACGGCTGGGCTACACGACGCATCCCGGCCTGTCGGCGGTCGAGCGCTTCATGAAACACTACTTTCTCGTCGCCAAGGATGTCGGCGACCTCACGCGCATCTTCTGCGCGGCACTCGAGGAGGAGCAGGCCAAGCATGTGCCTGGCTTCAACCGCATCTTTCTCACCTTCCAGCGCCGCAAGCGCAAGCTTGCCGGCACGTCGGACTTCATTGTCGACAACCACCGCATCAACATCGCCGACGACCAGGTGTTCGAACGCGATCCGGTCAATCTGCTCAGACTATTCTGGTTCGCCGACAAGCACGGTCTGGAATTCCACCCCGATGCGCTGAAGCTGCTCACCCGCTCGCTCGGCCTGGTCAACAAGTCGCTCAGGCGCGACGAGGAGGCCAACCGGCTGTTCCTCGACATCCTGACGTCGGACCGCAATGCCGAACTCAACCTGCGCCGGATGAACGAGGCCGGGCTGCTGGGCAGGCTGATCCCGGATTTCGGCAAGATCGTCGCCATGATGCAGTTCTCGATGTACCACCACTACACGGTGGACGAGCACCTGATCCGCTGTATCGGCGTGCTGGCCGAGATCGAGCGCGGCGATGGCGAGAAGGTGCATCCGCTGTCGCATTCGCTGATGCCTGGCCTGAAGAAGAGCCGCGAGGCGCTTTATGTCGCGGTGCTGCTGCACGACATCGCCAAGGGCAGGCCAGAGGATCATTCGGAGGCCGGCGCCCGGATCGCACGCCGCATCTGCCCGCATATGGGGCTGTCGCCGGCCGATACCGAAACCGTTGCCTGGCTGGTCGAGAACCATCTCGTGATGTCGATGACGGCGCAGACCCGCGATCTCAACGACCGCAAGACCATCGAGGATTTCGCCGCGATCGTGCAGTCGGTCGAGCGGCTGAAGATGCTTTTGATCCTGACCGTTTGCGACATCCGGGGCGTCGGTCCAGGTGTCTGGAACGGCTGGAAGGGCCAGTTGCTGCGCACGCTCTACTATGAGACCGAACTGCTTTTGACCGGCGGCTTCTCGGAAGTGTCCCGTGCGCAGCGGACGGCGGCATCGCGCGAGCGTCTGGCCGAGGCGCTCGCCGACTGGCCCGACAAGGCCCGCAAACGCTATGTCGGCCAGCACTACGAGAATTATCTGCTGACCGTCGACCTGCCGGACCAGCTTCGCCACGCCGAATTCATCCGCGATGCGGATGCGGCGGGCAAAAAGCTTGCCACCATGGTCAAGACGCACCAGTTCGAAGCGGTGACCGAAATCACCGTGCTGGCGCAGGACCATCCGCGTCTTCTCTCCGTCATTGCCGGGGCATGCGCCGGCGCCGGCGGCAACATCGTCGACGCGCAGATCTTCACCACGTCGGACGGCCGCGCCCTCGACACGATCCTGATCTCGAGGGAATTCGACCGTGACGAGGACGAGCGGCGGCGCGCCGAGCGTGTCGGCCGGCTGATCGAGGACGTGCTGTCCGGCAAGAGCTGGCTGCCGGAGATGATCGAGAAGCGCACCAAGCCACGGCGCGGCTCCAAGGTGTTCAAAATCCCGCCCCGCGCCGAAATCCGCAATGCGCTGTCAAACCGCTTTTCGGTCATCGAGGTCGAGGGCCTCGACCGCCCGGGCTTGCTGTCGGAGATCACCAGAACCCTGTCCGACCTGTCGCTCGACATTGCGTCGGCCCACATCACCACCTTTGGCGAAAAGGTCATCGACACCTTCTACGTCACCGACCTTACCGGCCAGAAGATCGACAGTCCGGCGCGCATTGCCACCATCCGCAACCGGCTGATAGCGACGCTCGAAGGCGCCGCGCCGGAGCGCGGCGGCAGGGCCAAGGCGGCGGCCGAGTGAGAGCCATCATCACTTTGTCCCAATCTCCAGAGCTATTCGCCGTTTCACGGAAACGGCGAATAGCACTAACTTTTTGTTTTAACACAATTCCGGACGGAAAACCGTTTAGCACTTTTCCTGGAATTGCTCACAGGCAGTCTCCGAACGCATGAGCCTCGTCAAGAAATTCGCAACAGTCGCTTCCGGTACGCTGATGAGCCGCGCGCTGGGGTTTGGCCGCGAGATGCTGATGGCGGCGGCGCTGGGCACCGGGCCGGTGGCCGACGCGTTCAACGCCGCCTTCCAGTTTCCCAACACCTTTCGCCGGCTGTTCGCCGAGGGCGCCTTCAACGCCGCCTTCGTGCCGCTGTTTGCCAAGGAGATCGAAACGCACGGCACCGATGGCGCCAAGCGCTTCTCCGAGGAAGTGTTCGGCGTGCTGTTCACCGCGCTGCTGGCACTGACCATCGTCATGGAACTGGCGATGCCGCTGATCGTGCGCTACCTGGTGGCGCCGGGCTTTGCCGACACGCCTGGAAAGTTCGAGACGACCGTCGCACTGGCGACGATCATGTTCCCGTACCTCATCTGCATGTCGCTTGCCGCCATGATGGCGGGCATGCTGAATTCGCTGCGCCGCTATTTCGCGGCGGCGATCGCGCCCGCGTTCCTCAACATCATCCTGATCAGCGTGCTTGGCTACGCCTGGTATCATGGGCTGGATGCACGCGCTGTCGGCTTCAGCCTGTCCTGGGGCGTTTTGGCGGCAGGCATCGTGCAGCTTGCCATCGTCTGGGTGGCGGTGCGCAACGCCGGCATCTCTATCGGCTTCCGCCGGCCGAAGATGACGCCGAACGTGAAGCGGCTGTTGATCCTGGCGCTGCCGGCGGCGATCACCGGCGGCATCACCCAGATCAACCAGCTGATCGGCACGGCGATCGCGTCGGCGCAAGACAGCGCCGTGTCCTCGCTCGCCTATGCCGACCGCGTCTATCAGCTGCCGCTCGGCGTCGTCGGCGTGGCGGTGGCGATCGTGCTGTTGCCGGAACTGTCGCGGGCGCTGAAATCAGGCAATCTGATTGAGGCGGCCAATCTGCAGAACCGCTCCGTCGAGTTCACCCTGTTCATGACCTTGCCGGCGGCGGCCGCACTCTGGGTGATGTCGGAGCCGATCGTGCGGCTGGTCTATGAGCGCGGCGCGTTCGCCGCCAACCATTCGACCCCGACGGTGGCGGCGATCCTGGCGATCTTCGGCCTGGGCCTGCCGGCCTTCGTGTTGATCAAGGCCTTCACCCCCGGCTATTTCGCCCGCGAGGACACGCGCACGCCGATGATCTTCGCCGCCATCTCGGTGGCGGTGAATGTCGCCACGGCGCTGACGCTGTTTCCCAGGATGGGCGCACCCGGCATCGCGGTGGCGTCTGCCGTGGCCGGCTGGGTCAACGCGCTGATGCTGCTTGGCATGCTCATCCGGCGCGGCCATTGGGGCCGCGACGTGCCGCTCCTGAAGCGCATTCCACGCCTGGTGCTGTCGGCGGCGGTGATGGCGGTGGCGCTGTATTTTGCGGAGCATTGGTTGGCCGTCAGACTCGGCCCCGGCTCGCCGCTGGTGGTCAAAGCGACGACGCTTCTGACGCTCGTCGCCGGTGGAGCGCTGCTCTACTTCGTCACCGCGTTTGCCACGGGTGGCGCCGATTTCGGCATGATCCGGCGCAATGTCGGACGCAAGGAGACACCACAGCCTAAGGAACAGTCTTCAGATCCGTGAGCTGGAATTCGTCGGCTGTCGAAAGCATCGGGACGGCATAGTAGCGCGCGCAAGCATAGTGAAAACAATCCGCCAAATTCAGTCGGATGGCGTTGTTGCGAAACCGCGACGCAGCCTCAACGGACAATGACGTTGCGTCAGCGGCAGGCGGAAGCTCCCGCACGGCAATAGCCCGTTCTTCGAGAAAACGACTGACTATCTTGAGGCTCACTTCGACCGGCACCGCTAGCTTTTCGGATCGCGAAAGGGCCATTGCCGCTTCCCACACCGCGATTGCCGACGTGAACGGAGCCGATGCTTCCAAGACGGCCCGTGCGCAGCGCTGCGCTTCGGCCTCCTGGCTGAGCATCGCGACGATAGCGGCTGCGTCGACAAACATCAGTCTTCGCCGGACAATTCGTCGTAGACCGAGCGCGGCAGCGGTTTGCGCGCCTGCTCGCTGAGCTCGATTCCAAATTCGGCGCGCAGCCTTGCCGCCGTCTCCAACGGCGTCTCGCGATTGCGGCGGCGCTCAAGCGCTTCGCGCATGGCAATCACGATCGCCTCGGTTATGCCAACGCCCTCAATTCTAGCGAAGGTGCGCGTTAAGTCATCCGCTTCTTTATTGTTGATGTTGATCGCCATAACGTGCCTACTCAATCGAATGTAGCGGAAATAATGTAGCCACCTACATCAAAATGTCAATATCTTGAGGGGCCTTTGGAGGGCCAACCAGCCCCTTGATCCTGCCGCCCCCTTCGTCCATAAGCGCACCGTCGAAAGACTTTCGCCGCGTGCGGTTTCCAGCCGCATGATTGGCTCCAAAAAGTCTGCAACTTTTTGGAATCATGCTTATACGGCCCTCCACAAGCCATGAGGAAACCCATGTCCGCCTTCAAGCCACTCGTCTTCTCCGGTGTCCAGCCGACCGGCAATCTGCACCTCGGCAACTATCTCGGCGCCATCAAGAAATTCGTCGCCCTGCAGGACACGTCCGACTGCATCTATTGCGTCGTCGACCTGCATTCGCTGACCGCGCAGCTCGTCTATGACGACCTTGCCGACCAGACGCGGTCGATCACCGCGGCGTTCCTCGCCTCCGGCATCGACCCGAAGAAGCATATCGTCTTCAACCAGTCGCGGGTCATGCAGCATGCCGAGCTTGCCTGGATCTTCAATTGCGTGGCGCGCATCGGCTGGATGAACAAGATGACGCAGTTCAAGGACAAGGCCGGCAAGGACCGCGAGAATGCCTCGCTGGGGCTGCTCGCCTATCCCTCGCTGATGGCGGCCGACATCCTGCTTTACCGCGCCACCCATGTGCCGGTCGGCGAAGACCAGAAGCAGCACCTGGAGCTGACCCGCGACATCGCGCAGAAATTCAACAACGATTTCTCCGACCGCATTGCCAGCCTTGGCGTCGGCGTCGAGATGCAGGTTGGCGAGGAGACGGTGAACGGCTTCTTCCCGATCACCGAACCGGTCATCGGCGGCCCGGCGGCGCGCATCATGAGCCTGCGCGACGGGTCGAAGAAGATGTCAAAGTCGGATCCGTCGGACCTGTCGCGCATCAACCTGACGGATGACGCCGGTACCATCTCGAAGAAGATCCGCAAGGCCAAGACCGATCCGGAAGCCTTGCCGAGCGAAGTCGACGGGTTGGAAACCCGGCCGGAAGCCGAAAACCTGGTCGGCATCTATGCCGGTCTCGCCGAGCTTTCCAAAGCCGAGGTGCTGAAGGAATTCGGCGGCCAGCAGTTTTCGGTTTTCAAGCCGGCGCTGGCCGATCTGGCGGTGGAGAAGCTGGCGCCAATCGCCAGCGAGATGCGCCGCATCCAGGGCGATCGCGCCTATGTCGACGCGGTGCTCAGGGATGGCGGCGAACGCGCCGGCGTGCTGGCCGAAACGACGATGAAGACGGTGCGCGACATCGTCGGCCTGCTGCAGGGCTGACCTGTACCAAGACACCGCCGCCAGCCGGCCGCTTGCGGCCAGATGGTGGCGGTGGCAGATTGCGGCCGAAAACACATCGAGCAGATAGACATGGTCTCCAAACGCCTCATCCGTGAAGCCGGTCATCGCAGGAAATTCCTGACGATCATCGACGACACGCCGGAATGCGAGCGTGCCGTCGCCTACGCCTCGAAGCGGGCGCAGAGCACCAGCGGCACGCTGGTGCTGCTCTATGTCATCGTCCCTGATGATTTCCAGCACTGGCTGGGCGTCGAGAAGATCATGCGCGAAGAGGCCAACGCCACGGCGCGCGCGGCGCTTGATGGCTATGCCAACAAGGTGCGCCAGAAGCTCGGCATCGAGCCGGAGATGGTGGTGCGCGAAGGCAAGCCGACGGAAGAGATCCACAGGCTGATCGAGGAAGACCAGGATATCGCCATCCTGGTGCTGGCGGCCGGCGCCGGCAAGGAAGGCCCAGGGCCGCTGGTCGGCGCCGTGGCCGGCAAGGGTGCTGCCTTCCCGATCCCTGTGACTGTGGTGCCGCAGAATCTTTCCGACGAGGAGATCGACAGTCTCGCCTGAAGCCTGCCAGGAATTTCGATTCCCCAGCTAGCAAAACATTCCGCCAGCCAGCCGTTCCGGCGACGCGTTTCGCTTGAATGTCGAGCCGATAGAGCTTATTTAGAACTATTCCAAACTATCTGCCCGACACGGGCACGGAGACGTCCATGTTCATCCAGACCGAATCGACGCCAAACCCGGCGACGCTGAAATTCCTGCCCGGCAAGGAAGTGCTTCTGGAAGGCACCGCCGATTTCCGCGATGCCGACAGCGCGGCGGTGGCGTCGCCGCTGGCCGGCCGGCTGTTCGAAATCCCCGGCGTCACCGGCGTGTTCTTCGGCTATGACTTCATCACTGTGACCAAGGACGGCCCCGACTGGCAGCATTTGAAGCCGGCGATCCTCGGCGCCATCATGGAGCATTTCATGTCCGGCGCGCCTGTCATGGCCAAGGCGGGTCCCGCCGCCGAAACCAGCCAGACCGGCGAATTCTACGACAAGGCGGACGAGGAGCTCGTCATCACCATCAAGGAGCTGCTCGACACGCGGGTGCGCCCGGCGGTGGCCCAGGATGGCGGCGACATCACCTTCCGCGGCTTCGAGAACGGCACCGTGTTCCTGCACATGAAGGGCGCCTGCGCCGGTTGCCCGTCATCGACGGCGACGCTGAAGCACGGCATCCAGAACCTGCTTCGCCATTTCGTGCCCGAAGTGCAGCAGGTCGAGCAGGTCGCCTGATCGTTTCGCTCTATTGCCAACCGTAAAAAACAAAAAACCGGGCCGAATTGCCCGGTTTTCTGTTTTGGGACGTCCATTGTTGCCTAGACGGTCCGCGTACGAACTGCTTTGACCCTGGTCTTGCGACCACGATCAGAGGACGATGACCTTGGCGCCGACCGAGGCGCGATCATAAAGGTCGATGACGTCCTGATTCATCAGCCGGATGCAGCCCGACGACATCGCCTTGCCGATCGAGTTCCATTCCGGGCTGCCGTGCAGGCGGTAACCCATGTCACCGCCCTTGTTGAACAGATACATGGCGCGAGCGCCGAGCGGGTTCTTCAGGCCCGGCTCCATGCCGCTGGCGAACTTGGCGAGTTCCGGCTGGCGCTTGATCATCTGCGACGGCGGCGTCCAGGTCGGCCACTCACGCTTGATCGCGATATGGGCGGTGCCATGCCACTCGAAGCCCTCGCGACCGACGCCGATGCCGTAGCGGATCGCCAGGCCGTCGCCCTCGACGAAGTAGAGGAACTTGTTCTGCGTATCGACGATGATCGTGCCGGGCTTTTCCTTGGTGTCGTAATTCACTTCCTGGCGGTGATACTTCGACGGCACCTTCTCGATCGGGATGCGCGGCAGCTGGTAACCGGCATCGGTCACCGCGCCATAGTCGTTGGAAAATATCTGCCCGCCAATGGTGCTGCAACCGGCGAGTGCAGTGGACAGCGCCATTGCGGCAACTATTGCGAGCGACTTCATGCGCATGAGGTGATCCGGAGCCCCGCCCAAACTTAGAGCGGCACGAGTCGGCCGCCTTCTCGCCATCATTCATGCTGGCATTTGCTTTGCTTGCCAAGCACGCGATGCCTATATCCAGGACCTTACCTGCTGGTAAGCGTATCACTGCGGCATTTCGGCAACAGCCTCCGCCGGATTGTGAAGCAAATTCAATGGGCCTGAACCGCGGGCCTGCAAAATCAGGGAAACCGCCATGAATGTCGGCGACGCCGCCAACCGCTCGGGCCTGCCGGCCAAGACCATCCGTTACTATGAGGAGATCGGCCTGATCGCGCCGGCGCGCGCCGCCAACGGTTACCGCGACTATTCCGGCGACGACATCCACCGGCTGGCCTTCCTGCGCCGCGCGCGCAATCTCGGCTTTTCCATCGACGATTGCCGCCAGCTGATGGCGCTCTACCAGGACCGCAGCCGCGCCAGCCACGACGTGCGCGAGATCGCCGCCGCCCATGTCAAGGCGATCGAGGACAAGGTGCGCGAGCTGCAGTCGATGCGTTCGACCCTGCAGACGCTGATCCATGCCTGCCATGGCGACAACAGGCCGGACTGCCCGATCCTGGACGATATGGCGGGAGCGGCTGGCGACGGAGCCGTTTCGGCGAGGCGATAGCGAGAAGAGGTTTGCCGGCCGGCGCGATGACCTCGTGTACCCATCCGTTCAATGTCTGGAACGGACCGGATAGGCGTGCTTCGGCTGACTCGCGCGCGAAAACTGATTTAGGTAAGTCTAATATGCTAATTGGCTAAAGTACGGAACGTCCAATGCACAAGAACGGAACCAAAGCGGTTACGTCAGACCTTTGCGCTCATGACGTAAGACTTTAGTCCTGCCGTCTTATAGTTAAGAACGGAAGGTGATCGGCATGACATAGGGCCGCGCCGGATCATTACCAGACTGCGCTCAGACAAATTATGGTGCGATCGCGGAAGGCGCTCGGGTTGCCCCCGGAGCCCGGTTGGCTGCCTGTGGCCGGTAGCCTCGTCCAGTCTCCACCCGGCAAGTCGCATTCTCGCCATGGAGCGGAGATGACCGAGATCGTGAGGCCCGCAACCGACAGCCAGGTGTCTTACATGGTGCTGTTGAACATTCTGCGGGAAGTCATCGCAAAGCAAGTCGGGGCACAGGATATCTCGGCCCAGGTCGGCATGACCGCGGATGCCATCGAGAGAATCCGGTCCTCAGGACTAGAAGAAAGCCCGGCTAGAAACCGAGCATCGAAAATAGGAGGATTGCGCTATATGCTAATTTGCTAAAGTAATAGAACATCCGATGGACAAGACCGGAACTAAAGCGGTTACGTCAGACCTTCGTTGGCGAGATGCAAGACTTTAGTCTTGCGATTCTTTATAGTTAAAATTGAAAATTAATCGACACGGCATGAGGCCACGCCGGATCAATACCAGATTATACTCAGGAAGATATGGTGCGATCACGGAAGGCGGCGCTGTACCTGGTGATCTCTCTGTTTTTCGAGAAACAGCTTGGCGTGTTCGCCCCATTCAGGAACCGTGGTCTTGTGCTCCTGAACGAACTTGCCGAAGGCCTCGCGCAGAGCGGCAAGGTCAAATGCCCAAAGATGTTCGCCCTTATCGTCGTTCAACGTCACTTCACCAGCCCCATCGAGTCGATGGTATTGCCTCCAAATTAGGCGTTCAAGAGCTGAGGTCTGACTTCTTTTGGGGGCTTTTGGGTTTCTCAAAGCGAAATCGCCCTTTGTGGGCGATCATATTTGACAGACCCGGCCAAATCGCAACGGGCCGCCGCCTTCCCTCTCGGTCTGATTCCGTACAAGCATTTGTTATTGAAAGACCCGGTTCAGCGGGCTTACAAATTGGACGTTAACCATTGCTCGGCAGGGGAGGCTGCGATGGTCCCAACTCACATAGAGATCGCACAGTCGGTCATAGAAACCAGCTACAGATTGCGGCATCATAGCCTGGCGGGAACAGCCGCCTTCCGCCGGGACATGGATCAATCCCGTAAGGCTATCAAAGCGTCACGCGAACTGCTGAAACGCCTCCGCGGCCGGCACAGGGCGCTTGATTGGGAAGGCGCCGACCCGGCTCCGGTTGTCGTCTCCGCGTTCGATGCCGACATTCTCCGCTCTGCATTCCGCGAACTGGTCAGGGAAACGAATTTGCCAGAGTGTCAGTGGCGCGATATCGCGGCGAGCCTGGTATACGAATACACCGGGTGTGAGCGAGTGGAAGCTTGCTTGGTGGATTGGATGACCGGCAAGTAGGCGCTACCGAACCGTAGGGGAATGGCCGGCACCGTGCCCCTTTGGGTCCAAGCACTCGTACCGGCCATGCAGGGTGGGGGAAATGGGATGTGGGTGGCCCGCGTCACGCACTATGCTCTAACTCAGCGATACCTAAATTTAGTCAAAAGGCTTACCCAGCCGTAGGCGGCCTGACCGGTCCTGTGGTGTTCCACCGGATGAACTCGACTTCCTGCCCGGTGATGTCCCGCACAGCCTTTAAAAGCACGTCATGCAGGGTCCGCGTTGCCCGGTAGTGGTCGCAATGCGGCGATATGAGCGGCTTGATGATGCTTAGGTGCAACGCCTCCGCTGCCGCCAGAAAGCGCTCGATTTCAGCCTGCGACAACTGCTTTGACGGTTTCGACCTAGCCATTGCGATCTCCTACGAGAATCGCCCCACCTAGGATTATCGTCCTGCAATGGTCGTTCGGCGTAAAGGCCTTCGTTGCGCAATTGACGATTTCGGCTCTCGTTCCTGATAAGATCGCAGAGCCGCGACCGCCATCCCAAATCACCTGGCCTTGCGCTGCCGGCGTGCGTTCGTTGGCCGAAGATTAAGGCATTCGCCGGGTTCAAACCGTGAACAGAATCTGGCATGGTGCCTGCCATGCCAATCATCTCCCCTATCGCAATCAATCCATTGATCGACGGACGCCAGTCGGAGCGTGCCATGCTCGTGCGGCGTGGCGTGCAGCGGCTGCTCATGGACATGGGCGCGCATGTGTTGCCTGAGCTGTCGCTGGCGACCGGCCGCCGCGCCGATCTTGTGGCGCTGACCCGGCAAGGCGACATCTGGATCATCGAGATCAAATCCTCGATCGAGGATTTTCGCGTCGATCGCAAATGGCCCGACTACCGGCTGCATTCCGACCGCTTCTTCTTCGCCACCCATCCCGGCGTGCCTTCGGAGATTTTTCCGGAGGAGTGCGGGTTTATCCTTTCCGACGGCTACGGCGCCGAAATCCTGCGCGACGCACCAGAGCACCGCATGGCGGCGGCAACGCGCAAGGCGCTGATGCTGCGGATCGCACGCGCCGGGGCTTCGCGGCTGCTGGCCGCGGAACTGGCAGGCGTGTCGGTGCCGGCGCTCGACGGGGAGAGCGAGTAGCTTCCGGACGCGCGCTACTCCTCGCTCTCCTCGCCAGCCGCCGGTGCCATCAACAGCACTGCGGCGCCGAGGATGGCGGCGATGAAGGAGCCGGCGAGGATGCCGACCTTGACGGCGTCCTGCAGCGCGACATCGCTGGCGAAGGCGAGCAGGCCGATGAACAGGCTCATGGTGAAGCCGATGCCGCAGAGCAGCGAAATGCCGATCATATGCCGCCAGCCGGCATGGGCCGGCAAATCAGCCAGCCCAAGCCCTATGGCGAGCGCGGAGGAGCCGAACACGCCGACCAGCTTGCCGAGCACGAGGCCGGCGGCGACACCCAGCGTCAACGGCTCGATCAGCGCGCCAAGGCTCAGGCCGGCGAACGAAACACCGGCATTGGCAAAGCCGAAGATCGGAATGACGATGAACGGCACGATCTTGTGCAGGCCATGTTCGAGCCGATGCAGCGGCGAATGGTCGAGGTCATGGCCGATCCCGGCGGAGCGTTCGAGCGGAATGGTCAAAGCCAGCGCCACGCCGGCAAGCGTGGCATGGACGCCCGATTTCAGCACCAGCACCCACAATATGGCGCCGAGTACCAGGTAAGGCACCAGCGTCATCACCCGCATGCGGTTGAGCACGACGAGCGCGGCAATGACGGCGAAGGCCGCCCCCAGATACGCCAGCGACAGGCCGCTGGTGTAGAAGATGGCGATGATGATGACGGCGCCGAGGTCGTCGATGATGGCAAGCGCGGTGAGGAAAACCTTCAGCGATGCCGGCACCCGGCTGCCGAGCAGCGACAGTACGCCGAGCGCGAAAGCGATGTCGGTGGCGGTCGGGATGGCCCAGCCGGCGAGCGCGGCCGAATTGCCGCGGTTGACGAAGACATAGACCAGCGCCGGCACCACCATGCCGCCGGCGGCCGCGACGCCGGGCAGCACGCGCCTGGGCCAGGTCGACAGCTGGCCGTCCAGCATCTCGCGCTTGATCTCGAGGCCGACGAGCAGGAAGAACACCGCCATCAGCCCGTCATTGACCCAGTGCGAGACGCTGAGCGGGCCAAGATAGGCGTGGAGAACGGAGAAATAGGTTTGCGAGAGCGGCGAATTGGCGACGATCAGCGCCAGCGCGGCGGCCACCATGAGAATGACGCCGCCGGCCGCCTCGCTGTCGAGAAATTCGCGGAAGACGGATTTTTGCCGCTCGTCGTGCATGTATCCTCCGTTGCCTGGTGTGGCGGCCGGGTTCCTATCGCTACAATGATGCGCAGGCGTCGCCGGCACCGCAAGACTTCTGGTTTCCTAAGTCTGCATAGTTCGCATTGGCAGTTGGCGTGCCTCGACGTTTGGCCGGGAACGCCCATCACTTCGTCATCCTATGGCGAAGCAAGGAGCGAAGCGACGCGGCGCAGACCATAGTATCCATGCCGTGACTTCAGAGCGCTGCCGCGGTGCCGAATTCTGTTCCGTTGCACTCCGCGGCTGGTGTCACGGCATGGATCATTGGTTCTTCGCTCCGCTTCGCGTCGCTACGCCCAAGGATGACGAAGCTCTGTTCAGCGCGGCGCGCGCTTGGCCAGTATGCGCTGCAGCGTGCGGCGATGCATGTTGAGCCGACGCGCGGTTTCGGAAACGTTGCGCTCGCACATTTCGTAGACACGCTGGATGTGCTCCCAGCGGACGCGGTCGGCCGACATCGGATTTTCCGGGGGCGCGGCGCGCTCGCCGGCGGTGCGGGTGAGTGCGGCGAAGATGTCGTCGGCATCGGCGGGTTTCGACAGATAATCGACGGCGCCGAGTTTTACCGCGGTCACCGCGGTGGCGATGTTGCCGTAGCCGGTCAGGATGATGGTGCGGGAGTCCTCGCGCTTCTCGCGGATGGCGGCGACGACGTCGAGCCCGTTGCCGTCGCCGAGCCGCATGTCGACCACGGCGTAGGCCGGCGGATTGGCGCGCGCCTTGCCGACCGCCTCCTCGACGCTCTCGGCCGTCTCGACCACGAAACCCCTGGTTTCCATGGCCCGGGCCAGGCGTGTGAGGAACGGCTTGTCGTCATCGACGATCAGAAGGGAGGTGTCCTCGCCTTCAACCATTGCACCGATATTTTCATCGCCAGTCATCGTCTTAAAAATCCTGCTGCCTTAATTTTACGCAGATATAGTTTTGCGTCGCTATTGTCCAATTTACGCAGTGTCAAACATCGTCGCGGGCGCCGATTCCGGGTTCAGGAAGACGTTTCTGGGCCACGAAATCTGCACCACGGCGCCCTCGCCCAAGCCGCTCGAGTTGCGGAAGTCGAGCGTGGCGCCGGAGCGTTCGAGCAGCGTCTTGGCGATGAACAGGCCAAGCCCCAGGCCACCGCCGGCTTCATTGCCCTGGCGCGTCGACATATAGGGCTCGCCGATGCGGTCGATGATCTCGGGCGGGAAGCCGGGGCCGTCGTCGATGATCGAGAAGGTGACGATGGCCTCGTCCCAGCTCCAGCGCACGGTGACGCTCTTGCGGGCGAAATCGACGGCGTTCTCGACCAAATTGCCGAGGCCGTAGATGACGCCCGGATTGCGGCGCCCGACCGGTTCCGGCCCGGTTCGCTCGCCGGGGCGAAGCTTGATCGAGATGCCGAAGTCGCGATGCGGCGCGGTGACCTCCTCGACCAGCGAGGTCAGCGGCAGACGGGAAAGATGCGCTTCGCCCTCGGTCGACAGGCTGGTCAGGCGCTTGAGGATTTCACGGCAGCGTTCGCTCTGGGAGCGAAGCAGTTTTACGTCCTCGCCGTATTTTGGATCGCTGCCGAGTGCTTTTTCCATCTCCTTGGCGACAAGCGTGATGGTGGCGAGCGGCGTGCCAAGCTCGTGCGCCGCCGCCGCCGCGAGGCCGTCGAGCGCCGAAAGGTGCTGCTCGCGCTGCAGCACCAGTTCCGTGGCGGCAAGCGCATTGGCCAGAAGCCGGGCTTCGGCCGCCACCCGGAAGGCATACATCGCCGTGAAGGCGATCGAGGACAGCACCGCCATCCACATGCCGGCGACATAGATGAAGGGCATCTCCAGCGGCGCGCCCTCGTGCCAAGGCAGCGGCAGGTGGATGAACACAAGCAAGGTCGCCGCGATCATCACCAGCCCGCCGAGCAGCGCGGTCAGCCGCAAGGGCAGCGACGTCGCCGAGATGACGACGGGTACGGTCATCAGCAGCGAGAACGGATTGGTCAGGCCACCGGTCATGTAAAGCAGGCCGGCAAGCTGCAGGCTGTCGAAGATCAGGATGCCGAAGGCCGCGAACGGGGTGAGCCGGTGCGCCGCCGGAAAGCGGAAAGCGAGATACAGGTTCATCCAGGCCGAGCAGGCGATCAGCGCGAAGCACAGGCTGACCGGCAGCGGGAATTTCAGGCCATAGGCGACGACGAGCACCGTCACGCTCTGGCCGACAATGGCAAGCCAGCGCAGCCGGATCAGCGTGTTGAGGCGCAACCGCTGGCTCTGCTGGAAATCGGGCGAACGCAAAACGTTGATCATGGCCATGGATTACAGCCGCAGGAGGGCAAGCGCTAGTAGCGGTGCGCAGTCGGCATTCGCGATTGGCCGAGGCCCCCCGACGTCGTCATCCCTGGGCGAAGCAGGAGCGAAGCTCCGTCGCGGAGACCCTGGGATCCATGCCGCGACCCTGGACGTGGAGTGCAGCGGTGCAGAATTCTGGACCGTGGTGACGCTTCAGAGTCCCGGTATGGATCCTCGGGTCTGCGCCGCGTCGCTGCGCTCCTTGCTCCGCCCGTGGATGACGAAGTGGTTGATGTTTGCGCCAAAATTTCAAGGAACCCCTCCTGATCCAAGCGGTCCGCCCAAGCTTCCCGAGGCTAGGTGCCTCTGGGCTTGGCGCGGGCGGTAGCGGCGGCGAGCAGCGGATTTTCCGGCCAGACATGCTTGGGATAGCGGCCGCGCATGTCGGCGCGCACATCCGCCCAGGAGCCGCGCCAGAAGCCGGGCAGGTCGCGCGTGGTCTGGATCGGCCGGTGCGCCGGAGACAACAGTTCCAGCGTCAGCGGTACCGTGCCGTTGGCGATCGAAGGATGCCGGTCGAGGCCGAACAGTTCCTGCACGCGGATAGCCAGCACCGGCCATTCGCCGTCATAGCGGATCGGTACGTGGCTGCCGGACGGCGCGTCGAAATGGGTCGGCGCCAGCGTGTCGATCTTGCGCTGGAGATCGTGCGGCACGAGCGAAGCCAGCCCGGCGGAAATGGCGCCTGAATCAATGGCGGCAAAGGATGCGGCCCCGGACAGGAACGGCAGCAGCCAGTCGTCGAGATGTTCGAGAAGCGCCGCATCCGACATGTCGGGCCATGGCGACCCAAGCCCACGATGCAGCCAGGAGAGCCGCTGGCGCAGCGTCTTGGCCTCCTTGCCCCAGCTCAGCAGCGACAATCCGTGTTCGCGCAAGGCATCAAGTATCGCTTTGTCCGCATCCGCGCCTGAAGGCGCCGGCAGCATGCGCTCGGCGAGCGTGATGGCGCCGAGGCGCACGGTTTCGCGCACCCGCACGGCGCGGCGCTCGCGATCGAAGCTCGTTTGCCGGCGCGTTTCGATCCGGTCGGCCAGCGCGGCGCGGATGTCGTCCTCGCCGATTGCCGCCGCTGCCGCGATGCGCGCATTCTGCGCCTTGCCCTGCAGGTCGGCGACGACCAGAAACGGCTCGCCGGCCAGCGGATCGGCGGCATCGAGCATGGCGCCGGAGCCATTGGCCAGCACGAAGCGCCCGCGTTCACCGCGCGCCTTGGCGACGCGGTCGGGCCAGGCGTGGATGAGCAGAGGACCGGCTGAAGCAACTTCGCTGTTTTTTGTACCGCCCACCTGCCTAGCCAACCTCTCAGCCAGTTGCCGCGCGGCGGTGGCGCGCGACGATCCCTCCCCACGAAAGCGCATCAGCCGTCGCTCCAGATCAGCGCCGTCGCCGCCAAGCCCGCGTTCGGTGAGCAACACGGCCAGCATGGCCGCCTCCCCGGCATGGCCGCTCTTCGCAGCCTCGGCGACCATATGCGCCAGCCGCACGGGCAGGGCGAGTTTGCGCATCGCCATGCCCGCTTCGGTCAGACGCCCGGCCTCGTCGATGGCATGGAGCGCGCGCAGCAGCACCCTTGCCTCGTTGAGCGCCGGGGCCGGCGGCGGATCGAGGAAGGCGAGCGTCGCGGGATCGGCGACGCCAAAGGCGGCGCAGTCGAGCAGCAGGCCCGAAAGGTCCGCTTCGAGGATTTCCGGCGGCGTGAAGGCTGGCAATGCCGCTGTCTGCTCGGCGCGCCACAGCCGGATGGCGACGCCAGCCTGGGTGCGCCCGGCGCGGCCGGCGCGCTGGTCGGCGGATGCCTTGCTGACGCGCACGGTTTCCAGCCGGGTGAGACCGCTGGCCGGCTCGTAGCGCGGCAGGCGTGACAGGCCGGAATCGATGGCGACGCGTACGCCGTCGATGGTGATCGAGGTTTCCGCGATCGAGGTCGCCAGCACCACCTTGCGACGGCCCGGTTGCGCCGGCTTGATCGCCGCGTCCTGCGCTTTGCCGTCAAGCTGGCCGTAAAGCGGCACGATATCGGTATCGGCGCCGACCTTGCCGGACAGCCGCTCGGCGGTGCGCTCGATCTCGCGCTGGCCGGGCAGGAAGGCAAGCACGCTGCCGCTTTCGTTCGCGAGAGCGTTGCGGATCGCCTTGGCCATGGCGTCCTCGATAGGGATGCCGGCCGGTCGTTCGTCGTAGCGGATGTCGACGGGGAAGGCACGGCCCTCGCTTTCGATCACCGGCGCGCCAGACAGGAGTTTTGCGACGCGCGCGCCATCGAGTGTCGCCGACATCACCAGCAGCCGCAGGTCCGGCCGCAGGGCGCCTTGCACATCGAGCGCCAGCGCCAAGCCGAAATCGCCATCGAGCGAACGCTCGTGGAATTCGTCGAAGATCACCGCCGAGACGCCGGGCAATTCGGGATCGTCGAGGATCATGCGCGCCAGCACGCCTTCGGTGACGACCAATATCCTGGTTTTTGCCGAGGTGCGGTTTTCCATGCGCATGGCATAGCCGACGGCGGCGCCGGGTTCTTCGTCGAGCAGTTCAGCCATGCGGCGGGCGGCGGCGCGAGCGGCAAGCCGGCGCGGTTCGAGGAGTACGATCTTGCCGGCACCCAGCCACGGCGCATCGAGCAGCGCCAGCGGCACCAGCGTGGTCTTGCCGGCGCCGGGCGGCGCCACCAGCACGGCGCTGTTGCCGGTGTCGAACACCTCGCTCAGCGCCGGCAGCACGGCTGATACCGGAAGCTCCGGCAAGGGTTTTGCGGTCATCGCGTCCGCATATCAGCGGTCACGGTCGCCGTGCAACTGGCACCAGCTCAGAGCCGGGTCCGCGAAAACGGGTTCCAGCGCACCGTGCCCAGCCTTACTTCCTCGCGCACCATGGTCAGCAAGCCGGAACCGCCGACGACCGCGAGGCCGACCAACGACAGCCAGTCGGGATATTCCTGGAAGAACAGCGCGCCGAGGATGACCGCCCAGACGATCTGCGAATAATGCGTCGGCGCTATACGGTTGGCTGGGGTGTATTTGGCGGCGAGCAATTGCAGCAATTGTCCGCCTGCGGTGAAGGCGCCGGCCAAAGCCAGCCAGACCAGCTGCATGGCATTCGGCAAGGTGAACGAGGTGGCGGCGGCGCCGAGCCCGTTGAACACCAAGCCGTAGCCGACAAGCACGCCGAGCATCGACGTGCGCTTCTCCTGCTGGGCGAGCGAGCGCATCAGGATGACGCTGGTCGCGGCGAGGAAGGCAACCAAGAAGGCGGCGAGATGGCCGAGGTTCAATTCACGAAAACCCGGCCGCACCACCAGCATCACCCCGGCAAAGCCGGCGACCACGGCCAGCCATCGCCAGGGGCCGACCTTTTCCTTCAGGATGACGGTCGACAGGATGGTGACCAGCAAGGGTGCCAGGAAGATCAAGGCGTAGACTTCGGCCAGGGGAATGTGGGTGAAAGCATAGACGCTGAGTACGCCGGACGCGATGCCGGCCCAAGCCCGCGCCTGCACGGCCCATGGCCGCTTCATGCGCCAGAAATCGCGCCAGCGTTCGCCCGCCGGGCGGGTGAAGAACAGGAAACAGCCGGCAAACAAGGTCGCGAAGAAACCGATCTCGAAGACGGTGAACTGTCCGCCCAGGCTCTTGATAACGGCATCGCTGCCCGAATAGCTTGCATAGGCGATCAGGGCGAGCAGAATTCCGTTCGTCACGTTGTTCCATTTCCGGGGAGAGAAGCATTGAAAATACTGGCTCTCGGTGCGCATCCGGACGACATCGAGATCTTCATGTTCGGTACGATGGCCGCCTATGCGGCGCAAGGCGCAGAACTCACTTTTGCCGTGGCCACGGATGGGGCCAGGGGCGGCAAGAGCGATCCTGTCATTCTCGCCCGTGTCCGGCGCGAGGAAGCCACGGCCGCTGCCGCGCTGCTGGGGGCGACGCCGCGCTTCCTCGACTTTGCCGACGGCGAGCTGGTGGCCGACGCCGCACTGATCGGCGCACTGAAAGGGCTCATTCGCGAGATCGGGCCGGACCTTGTGATCACGCACGCGCCCAACGACTATCACGCCGATCACCGCGCGCTGTCCGACGGCGTGCGCATCGCGGCCTCGTTCGGCGTTCCGGTGCTGCATGCCGACACGATGGGCGGTACCGGATTTTCGCCGACGCACTATGTCGATATTTCCGCCCATGCCGAGATCAAGGCGCAGGCCATCCGCATGCACCAATCGCAGGACCCGGACCGCTTCGCCGACGCCGCCCGGACGCAGAACCTTTTTCGCTCCGGCCAGTGCAATGGTGCGCAAGCCTCGCAGGCCGAAGCCTTCCGCTTCGAGCCGATATTTCCTTTCGGCGACATTCGCGCGCTGCTGCCGCCGGCACCACCGATCCGGACAGTCATGGTGAGCACCAAGAAGGTCGACTGAGCCGGGAGACGGCCTGCGAGCCTGGACTCCGGCAGCGCTGCACATTGAGTTTTCGTGGGCAACGCCATCGCGTCCGGGCAATGTCGTCCCCCACTCCGTCGCCGCTTCGCGGCGCCACCTCTCCCCCCTCCGGAGGGCTAGTGTGCGCACACATTTGCTTCGTGCTTTGATCAAGCGTGAAGAAGCGACGCCGGAAAATGGCTTGAAGCGTTTGA
>NZ_AYWP01000011.1:0-138762 GCF_000502435.1 Mesorhizobium sp. LNHC232B00 | reverse complement strand
GTTGACGCGCCAATATGATGTTGGTGTCGACAGCTGGGACTTCCGGCCCGTTTCGCTGCAAACCTTGCGCGGCAAGCGCGGGCGGTGACGCGGCTGAAGCGGAGAGGGTTGGTGAGCGAGCACCGGCGGCAGTTGCCCTTTCACTTTCTATCCAGCACCTTTCGGATCTTCTCCGCCAATTCGTCGATCGTATAGGGCTTGGTCAAAGACAAATGGTTGACCTGTTTGACCCGCGAACTTTGCAAGATTGGGTTCGGATGATGCCAGAATGCTACCAGAGTGATGGCGTAGTTTTGATCATTTGAGGTGACCAGTCGCGCGAAGCTTCGCCAGCAAGATCAGTGCTGTGCCATGGTATTCAGCTCGCACATGTTCGCTCAATGGGGAAGCCTCCCATGCAGCGAGCGCCGCGACGAAGGACGACGCGGCGCCATTCACTGAGGCGCACCTTAATTGGCCACTCTTCTCGAGCACGACTATCGCCGTATCTGCGTCACCGTATCCGATGGCGGCCATTCTATAAATGTTGGCGTCACCATCGACACGCACATCGAACAGCACCTCGCCAGCAGTTTTCTCCGCAGCGTCGATCACCCGGTCGGAAAACGGCTGCTGAATGCCATCCGCATTGGCCATCGATTGCTCGAACAGAACCATTTCAACATGTCCAGCCACCATGTTAGCGACAGTGCGCTGTTCTGTGCGATTGGCCTAGCCAACATTTCGTGGATATCTGCCGTTGTTCACAGGACGCACTGCGCACGCCGCCAATCACCGCGATGGCCTGACGAGTGGTTGGTAGACGATCTCCAGGATCACGATGAAGCAACGGTGCAGGCAAAAACTCAGGCCGGGCGTGTAGAGGGATTGGAAGATAGACGGCGGCATGCGCGTTCACGGTTTCAATTCGAAGCGGCTCCCCGGGGCTGCCCAAATCCCGCAGTCTGTACCGCTCCCATTCGGAGCAAAAAGAGAACGATAGACCGCTGCGGTCTTGACGAAGCAGGAATATATTCCTTATTTGTGACGGCATGAAATCAGAGAGCACCCCCATGGCAAAGCCCCAAAACGGGGCGGCGGCGGAGCTCTGTCGGAATTGGAACCCGCAGCCCGGCAGCGCACTAGACGCAGCGCCCAGGTGGCGAGGAAAACAGAACTGGAACGCGAGCTTGGCTTGTCGCGTGGTGCGATTTCGAACGTTTTTCGCGACCCTGACACGAGCAGCACCTCTGGTGCGGGCACTGCCGAGGAGCAGACTAGGACCGTCGGTCCGGTTGGAAATCCAGAGGATGCCAAGGGGTTGAGCGGGTTTGAGAATGCATGATTTGATCAGGTTCTTTCAGGCCAATGCGACGTTGATCATTGCCAATCCTATTGCCTTCGCGACGTTCGCGATTCTTTTCGGGAGTGGAGGGTTCGTTGTGGGTCGCTATTTTCTAACCGAGCGCATCGCCAATCTGGAAAGCCGCATCGCCCGGCGTGACGACGAAATCGATGCGCTGAAAAAGCGCCGGGATAAGACGGGAGGGCCGTCCTTAATCCCTGTCATCGGCACATCGGCGATCGGCGAGAACGAAACCACACCACTGCTGGGAACATGGCCGGACCGGCCTCGGCTAGGACCACTGTCAGCGCCACCGCGTCAACGTCGTGGCTAAGCTATGGCTGGTGGTGGCAGGCATCTTTTTGATGAGAAAGCGATTGATCAGAAAATAGAATGAGCCATGTGGTGCTGTCGCGCCAAAAGTGGCACAAGCAGCATGGCCGCGGGCGTGGGCTATCCAAGCCGGCCCGGTATGTCATTCGATCCACCTATTTGTAGGGCACCGACAAATTGTGGAACTCTTCAAAATGGCCGGAAAGATTGCGCGCCAGATACCGCACGGCCCTGGGGTTATTCATCAGCCGATCGAGATAGCGGCCGGCAGCCAACAGTTCCAGGCTCACCGAACCACGTCGCTCCACAGCGCTCAGAAACTCACGGCTTAGCCGGTCAAGTTCTGGCGTCATCGCGTCCAGTTGATCTTTAGACGCGTTGGCAACCGTCGTCGGATCGAAACCCTCGGCCAGCAGCGCACGAGGCGTAAAGGCGACAAGCAACTTTTCGTACGTGAACGTGACCCGCTCCATGGCAACCATCAACTTGGCAATTTCCAATTGCCTGGCCGGGAGCACATGCCGCAGTAAGCCGAAGATCTTCACCTTCACAGGGTAGTCCTGAAGAAAATTGAGGACGTCGGGGCAAATCCCGCCGACAGATTGAGCACTGCTGTCAGAAGGGGACTCGCAGGCATGCGCGGCTGTCTGAGATTCGACCGTCGTGCCTTGCAACCGCTGGGCCAGGGATTTTGGCATAGTGGCAAGGCTTTCGGACACCAGCAATGAGCGAAATTTCGTGTCGCTCATGATCACACGAAGCGCTTTGACCATACGCCCCAAGCGCTGTTCTGCTTCCACTGTTTCCTTTATGAAATGGCGCTTGCGTCTGCACTCAGATTCATAGGTTGCCAAAAGATCTGGCCCAAAGAGCTTTACCTTTGATCCCGGTTGATCAGTGGCAATATTCCGAGCGTGTCTGTGGCCGTTATCCTGGAAAGCTTTGTAGGCGGCTATGCGGGTCATACGATACTTCGAACTCACAATATGGTCTCCACACTTGCTCGCGCTGCCAGTCTGGTAATTGGGGTGAGCGTGGGGAAGAGGTAGGTGTCCAGTTGAGCCCCATTGTTAGCGCGCAATTCCGATTTGCCGACGATTTTAGACATAGGGGCAATCAGATAGTCTCGAATGACAAGGTCACCGGGGCGCATCCGGACCAAGATGAAAATGTCAGCCACCGACTGGCGTCGGGTTTTCAGGGACCAGAAGGGATATCCGTAGTCGGAAGCGGTGCAATGTAGGACTTCGATTGCAACCGTGAACTCGTCGTTGATCCGGAGGATCTCGTTCTCTTTGTCATAGGCCGCCTGTCCGCCAGCGCTTCCGATCGCGCCCAGTAAGCCTTCTATCGCCTGTATACGCACCGTCGCCAATCGCCTTTTCGAGGCAATGAACTGCCTGGGCGACCGATATCCGATCAATTCGTAGGTCTTCAGAAGGCTTCCGAAGCGATGGAAATACAGGCTCGCCGCGGGGCAATCCGGCGCATCGTCAATGATCGAGGCAGATAAATAGCCTCGGCGCGCCAGAACTTTCTTCAACGCAAGCAGTATCTCTTCGTTGCTCAACCTGATGCGCGAATAGAGCGTTTGGTGGATGAGTTGCGCCCGTTCGAACAGCCTGCGGTCAATGATGGGCTCGAATGCGCCGTCCGCTCGAGCCCAGTGTTCAGGAGGATTGTTCGTGGCCTTTGCTTTAAGCTTGCGCGAGCGCCTGTTCCAGACATTGTTGCCGATGTATTTCTCATTGGTCAGAACTCCGCGCACCGTTTCCCGCTTCCATGGCCGCCCAAGGTCTGTGACGACGCCGCGCTCGTTCAACAGCCTTGCAATCTCAAGCTCTGTCTTATGCGTTTTGACGAACTGACCGAAGATCCAGCGCACCGTCGCGATTTCTTCTGGCGGCCCGGGCACCAAGATCATTCTGTCGGTGTGCAGGCTCTTTTGTTCGTGCGGGCAGAGGATAAATTTGGGACGTCCTGACTGGTCCACCAACTGGCGTCTTAGGCCGAGCCCCGGCTTGCCACCTTGACGGAAGCCCAGCCGGATCAGCCTCGCCTGGCCTATGAACGTCTTTTGAGAGAGCATGCGGCTGTGCTCGGCGGCCATGCTGCGTTTGATAGCCATAAGCACATCGGAGCCGACGCTGCCGTCATTTGCGAATTGCTCGGCGCAAAATTCGATCCGCACGCCGGCCATCTGGCAACGGTATTCGTAGGCGGCGCTTTCATTGATGTTCTGGAAACGTCCCCAGCGGCTGACATCATAAATCACGACCGTTTCGAACTCGGCGCGCCCACTTTCTACATCGGCCAGCATCCGCTGGAGGCCGGGACGACCGCCTAAGTTGAGACCGCTGCGACCGGCATCCTCGTAAGTGGTGACGATGTCGTAGCCCATGATTTCGGCATAGTTGCGGATGGCATCTTTCTGATTGTCGATCGAGTAGGTCTGGTGCTCTTTCGACATGCGCAGGTACTGAGCGGCGCGAACGAGGCGTTTGCCTGAAGGAACTTGTGGGGTTTTGGCAACCTCGTCCATCGCTCGCGCTGTCCTGCCGATCGGTCATGTTAGCGACCACAGCGCTATGGTTTGGTTGAAAATTCCTGTCCAGTTTGCGTCGAATGCCGGGCTTTTCTGTTTGGAAACCATGGCGTTCAACTGCCGGGAAACCCTGACTCACTTCGTGAGCCGGCACGCCGCTGTTCGGCCGCAATCCGACCGCACTTGAGCGAAATCGCCCCATGTGCAGTCCCGGGGCTACAAAGGAGCTCTGGATATGATGATGAAGAAGGCCATTCTGGCGGTGCTTATGACCGCTGCACTCGCAGGCTGCGCGCAGACCGAAGGCCAGCAGAGGGCTGGAACCGGAGCCCTGATCGGCGGCGCCGGCGGCGCCCTCGTCGGCCAGGCCATCGGCGGCAACACCAAAAGCACGGTCATCGGCGCGGCCAGCGGCGCCTTGCTGGGTGCGGTGGTGGGTAGCGCGACCACCCCGCAGCGTCGCGGCGACGAGATGTGCCGCTACCAGGACCGTTACGGCCGTATCTACACAGCACCATGCGATGACCGTTACTACAACGGCAATTATTGAAGGGCGGTGTCGCCGGCTACTGACGCCCCAATAGACCTTGGTCGGACGCTCGTCCGCGATATGGGCGTAGCAGGCTACGTCCATCGGACTAATTGTGTCGGCCGCTAAACGCGCCGACACTCTAGTTATCCGAAGCCCAGTAGACGCCTGCTGACATTGCTATCGGACGCTTGCCGACACCTGTCTTCCCCCCGAAGCCCCGTCGACAGGCAAGGCGGATCCCGTCCCCGGATCCGCCTTTTTCATGTCCGCGCCATCGGCGCCCCTAAGCGGTGACGAAAGTGGGCTCACTGTCATTTTTTGCCCACTTGCCTGGAGTACCTTGTCTTTGAGGCGGGCGCTTTGGAGGAGGTCGATGTGACGACGACAAGCCTTGCCGCCCTGAAAAACCAAAGCAAACGCGCCGTCAAACGACTCATCGGCTACGATTCCCGAAACTGGCTGCGCATCCGCCAGATCGAGGCGTTCACCCTCTTCCTCGAAGCCGGCAACCGCAAAGCCTCCGACGTGATCGAGATCTCGCCCGGCTGGAACCGCTACTGGCGGGCGATGTGCCCCAACTACAGATCGGTCGACTTCCCCGACTTCGACATCTGCAGCGACCGCACAGACGAGCAATATTCCATCGTCATCGCCGACCAGGTGCTGGAACATGTCCAGCGGCCGCTGGCGGCAGTGGCCAATATCCATGCCATGACCCGGCCCGGCGGCTGGGCGATGGTGGCGACGCCCTTCCTGTTCAGGGTCCACGCCAGGCCGCACGACTACAACCGATGGACGCCTGCCGGCCTGAAACAGCTGATGGTCGAGGGCGGCTTCGCGGAAGCCAACGTCAAGGTCCACGGCTGGGGCAACAAAGCCTGCGCCAGGGCCCATATCGGCGGCCCCGTCCGCGCCTACGGCCTGTGGCGGGATCTGAGCAACGACGAGGAATACCCGCTGATGGTCTGGGCGTTTGCCAAGAAGGCGTGATGGAGTACTGCCCACGTTGCGGAACAGAACCGTGTGCCTGACGTTGTGCGACATCGGCACGTCTAGGAGAAACGGCATGGTGGCGCCACGCGCGGTCTGGAAGGGGTTTCTGAGGGTCGGCTCGGTGGCATGCGGGGTGAAGATCGTTGGCGCCACAAGCGAAGCATCCAAGATCCACTTCAAAATTTTGAACCGCAAGGACGGCTTACCGGTCAAGAGCGCCTATGTCGATGAAGAGACAGGCGACATCGTCGAAGCCGCGGATCAGATCAAAGGCTACGAGGCCGATAAGGGCGATTTCATACAGGTCGAACCGGACGAGATCAAAAAACTGAAACTGACATCGCAGCATACACTCGATGTCGATTCCTTTGTCCCGGTTACCGAGATCGACACACGTTATCTGGAGAAACCATACTACTTGATCCCCGCAGACGGAGCCTCCCTGGAGGCGTTCGCCGTCCTGCGCGATGCGATGGCCAAGAAACGCGTCGCGGCCCGCTCCTGCGTCGTGCTCTATCAGCGCGGGCGCGAAGTGCTGATACAGCCCCTTGGAAAGGGAATGCTGCTGACCGAGCTGCGCACCCAAAATGAGATGACGTCGCAAGACACCGTCTTCGATGACGTGAAAAGTCCAAAGTACGATGCGGATTTGCTCGAAATCGCGGGGCTGCTCATCGACAAGAAGGCGACAAAGTTCGATCCCTCGAAATTCGAGGACACGTACGAGGACGCGCTGATTGCGATGATCGACGCCAAGCGCAAGGGCAAAAAGCCCCCGAAACCGGTCCCGCAGCCCAAGGAGAACGTGGTCGACTTGGCCTCGGTGCTTCGAAAGAGCCTTGCCAAGGAAGGCGTCAACCAAGACCGGCCAAAGGCTAAGAGCCGCAAATCAGCATAGTTAAAAAGTCAGTCGAGCCTCTCGACCCATCGCGAAGCCATCTTCTGATAGCCTGAAGTCCGGCACATCGAAATCGACCTCGCGAGTTGCCATAAGGCAGGAGAACTCGTTTGCGCCAAATGAGACATGGAGGCATCGAGCGTCGGATGTTTCGGGCATGGTTCGCTCGACTCGCGCTCGTCCGGGCCGATCTAGAGGGCTTTTGGCTCCTTTAGCCAAGCGGAACTGCTCTGCCACTCTTTCGCGCCAAACTCCAAGAGCGGCGCAACGACGTGCGGTCTTTAGGGAACGGCGCCTCGGCATCCGCAATGTCTCACCAGTGTCCAACCAACTGCACAGCAAGCATTCCAAAGCCAATCGCGCGCGCGATGTTGGAACATCGCGGATGCTGGGACATTGGTGACGGATGCCGTTGCAAATGCAAGGGATGCCAAAAATGGGCAGCTTGCTCATGACTGTCTGGTGTCTGGTGAAAGAAAGCGTGGTCGGGTTCATCAACGACAATGCTCTCAGTCATGGCGCGGCAATGGCTTTCTATGCCACCACTTCTCTGGCGCCAATTTTGCTGATCGTCGTCGCCATCGCAGGCTTTGTTTTCGGTCACGACGCTGCACAATTAGCTTTATCCGCTCAGATTTCGGGCCTGATGGGCCCTCAGAGCGCAAATATCCTCCAAGCCGCGCTGCAGAGCGCGTCAAGCCGGTTCTCCGGAAGCTGGGCTGCGGTGATCGGAATAGTCACCTTGTTGGTGGCTGCGTCGGGAGTCTTTGGCGAAATGCAGCAATCGCTGAATACGATATGGAAGATTAAACCTCAGGGAAGTTCGTTATCACGCCTGGTCCGCGCCCGTGCCGCAAGCCTCGGCTTGGTGGCCGCGCTCGGCTTCATGTTGCTCGTCTCTCTGGTTGCGAGCGCAGCGATATCGGCCGTGGGAAACATCATCAACGCGCATCTGCCATTCGGCAAAATCGTCCTTGGTGTGATCAACGCGGTCGTCTCCTTCGTCCTGATCTCGGTGATGTTCGCCGCCATCTACAAGGTTCTGCCCGACCGAACCCTCGAATGGCGCAATGTCCGGGTTGGGGCCGTTGTGACCGCGGCTCTGTTCACGCTCGGAAAATCCCTTATCGGCTGGTATATCGGTACCAGCGCAGTGGCATCCTCATATGGTGCCGCCGGTGGCCTGCTCGTGATCCTCCTTTGGGTTTACTACTCGTCGGAAATTTTCCTGCTCGGGGCCGAATTCACGCGCGCCTATTCGACACGGCAGCAGGTCCGACCAGAACGCATCGGCTGACAGTCCTCTGTCGCATTTCGCGCAGAGGCAGAGTCCAATTCGGCGGGGCGTTGTCGCCCTGCGGTGGCTGCGGGAGCGCAACGATGACCGCCCTTCATCCGATCGAGCAGGCCTTCGCCAAGATCAAACATCTAATTCCTCGTCACAACCAAGTCACGAAGGCTGGCATTCGGGTCTTTAGTGATCCCCTTGGATCGTCCTTCCGACCGAGCCCAGTTCGTCTGAGCGTCGAGCAGTTCATCCTCACCAGTCAGGCCGCTCATAAAAGCCGGAGGACGTGCGCAGCAATGCGCTCGCCGTCCTGCCTACTGGGTAAAAAGCATTGATTGATCTTCCTTGTGGATAGGGCACCTCTCCGATAAAAACTAGTCGGCTTCTTGGTCCTTTGGTTCGCCAGACCATACGAGAGAATACGAGAGATATGGGTTGGCGAACCAGCCGCTGACGTATTGATTTTCTGTCGAAAACGTCGACCCTCAGAGAATAAGATAATCGTTATTGGTCAAAGGGTTACGAAGCGGGTCGCCCGAATTGATTCAAGAAGCTGATCCAGCCATTCGCTGACCGCATTTATCTTCTCCCGAATAGCAGCAATGCGCCTCATCACTCTCGTTCAGGCGGGCTGCCATCTTTCCTGAAAACTGCCGGTCCGTTCAGGATGGTCGCCGGCGGGCAACAAATTGTCGCGCTTCCTGTAACCGGAGTTGTTTATGACACTGGAGACGCAAGGCTCCGCGGCGATCATCTATGCGGCTCGCTCGCTGCCCTGGGTTCGATGCCGATCATCGGGTTTCGACGCCGAAGCCGTGCACCGGAATTTCGGCCTGGCCGAAGGGTTGTTGACCGTCGGACTGCAGCGAACGGGCAACGGGCCGCAGAAGCCCCATGTGCCTGTGGCTGATGTCCTGGCATTTGCCGATCGGCCAGAGTTCGAAAATCCGGTCTTCCAAAATCGATGACACAGGCGCTTTGGGGAAAGAGGGTGCACAAGCTGTGTTGGCAGTTTGAGAATTCGCCGATATGCCGCACAACGGTAAATGCAACGCCGAGCCGGAACACGCCCGAGCAATGTCAGGTTCGGAGGAGGACAAGTAGCCGTGACGCAGAAGGGGATCACCTTGAGGGACGTTGCTGCCGCGGCCAATGTATCGCGCGCTACGGCCGCGCGGGCGCTCAACAGCTACGGTTATGTCGGCGACGAGACCGCACTTCGGGTGCTGGAGGCGGCTGAAAGACTGGGTTATCGGGCCAATCTCGTAGCGCAGGCCCTCCGCAGCGGTCAGTTGCCGATCGTCGGCTTCGTGCCCGGCGACATCCAGAATCCGTTCTTCGCGCGCATCGCTCACGACATCGAGGTAGAATTGCGCAAGCACCGCCACAACCTGCTGATCGCAAGCAGCGAAGAGAATATCGAACAGGAAAAGGAGTTGCTGGAGAGTCTGCGCTCACTGAGCATTCGCGGCTTCATCCTGGCGCCAACCTCAGCGACCGACAGCGAGCACATCGTGCGCCTGGTGCGTGACGGCGCACCGGTCGTGCTGATCGACCGCGTCGTCAAAGAGGTGCACTGCGACAGCGTCGGCGTCGACAACGAGGGCGGCGCGGGCGAGGCCGTGGATTACCTAGTCGCCAACGGTCACAAACGGATCGGGCTGTTGCGCGACGAATCCCGTATCTTCACCGCGCAGGAGCGTCTTGCCGGATACCGGAACTCACTGCAGTCGCATGGCATCGCGCTGGATGAATCGCTGATCAGCGTGTCGCGCTCCACGGTCGAACATGCCGTCGAAGCCACCATCCGCCTGTTCAGCCGACGCAACCGTCCTACAGCGCTTTTCACGGTGGACAGCATGATGACCCAAGGCGCCCTTCTCGGCCTGCGCTCACTGGGGCTCGCAATCCCCAACGACGTGTCACTGGTCGGCTTCGACGACTTCAATCTCGCGACTTTCACCGATCCGCAGATCACCGTCGTAGCCCAGCCCATCTCCGAGATCGGACCGCTCGCGGCCAAGCTGCTGCTGGAACGGCTCGCCGGAAAGAAAGTTGCGCCGCGTCACACCCGGTTCCCGACGCGCCTCGTCATTCGTGGCTCGGTCGCACACCTGCGCTGACCGGCACAGAACTTCCGTTTCAGACATTTGCTCGCGGGGGGCTTGCCAACCGCAAAAAAGCATGGCCATTATTTGGATGTGAGATCGATCTCACAACCTAACGGTTAATCAATGGCTGGCTGGACGGCGCCTCGATTTTGGCGGCCCGGTAGGATTCCGCCGAATGCGAGTACAAGGAAGAACGACATGTTGAATTTCGATAGGGAACGCTTCGTAAGAATACAGAGCGGGGCCGTTTCCATAGCTGGCGAGGCGCGCACGCTCATGCGCGCGCTGCTTGCGGACGGCGTCGAGAGGCTGTTTTTCATGGGCACCGGCGGTGTGCAGCTTCTCACTCTGCCTGCGATCGAACTGGCGAAACGCTACTCCACGTTCCCGGTGAGCGCCGAATATCCGGCACAGGTCGTGCTCGATCCGCCGGCCGGCCTCGATAAAAAGGCCGCGGTTGTCATTCCCTCGCTGTCAGGCACGACCAAGGAGGGCGTCGAACTCATGGCTTTCCTGAAAAAGCGCGGCGTGCGCACGATCTCGCTCACCGGCCATTCGGACACCCCGATCGCACAGGAAGCAGACCACAATTTCACGAACTTCGCCGAAGACGACACCTCATCGGAATCATTCTACCTGCAGACGCTGCTGATCGTCCTGGCACTGCTGGCCGAGCGCGACGAATATGACAGTTTCGACGCTGCTGTCGCGGAACTTCAGCTTCTTCCCGGCCTTCTTGCCAATGCGAAGGCCGCCTTCGAGGACAAAGCCGCCGAACTGGCCGCGACAATCAAGGACGAGACCTACCACATCTTTACCGGCGCCGGCTCGGTGTGGCCGGAAGCCAACTATTACGGCATGTGCATCCTTGAAGAGATGCAGTGGATCCGGACCCGCCCAGTGCATGCCGCCGACTTTTTCCACGGCACGCTCGAACTGGTCGAGCCGGGCGTCAGCGTCTTCGTGTTCAAGGGCGAGGATCGCCTTCGCCCACTGGCCGACCGGGTCGAGAATTTCGCCAGGCGCTACACGGACCGCGTCCGTACGCTGGATGCTGCCTCGGTCCAGCTGCCGGGCATCTCCCAAGAGGTGCGCGGCATGATCTCGCCGGTACTGCTCGCCACCCTGCTCGAGCGACTGAGCGCGCATCTCGAAGTGCTGCGCAATCACCCGCTGACCACCCGTCGCTACTACAAACGCGTTGAATACTGATCCCCTCTCACCTTTGAAGGAGCTGCTTATGAAACGTTCGCTGCAAGTCGTGACGGTTACAGTGGCCGCGGTATCATCATTCGGTTTTTCGATCAGCGGCAGTTCCGCCGCTTCGGCTGCGGTCGCGGCCGATCCCAGCGCCAAGGTGGAGTACACCGGCACACTCTCGGTGCTGACCAAGTTCGGGCTGCAGCAACTGTCGCCTTACTTCGTCAACCTGGCGCAGCAATACGAAAAGCTCCATTCGGGCGTGAAGGTCGAACTCATCCAGGAGAGCGACGACAGCGTGAAGGGCAAGACCAAGACCCTGGTCGCTTCGAACTCGCTACCAGATGTCTATTTCTCCTGGACTGGCAGTTGGGGCGGCAATTTCGTGCGGGGCAATCGCGCCGTCGACCTGAGCGCCGTCATCGGTCCCGATACCGAGTGGGGCAAGACGCTTTCTCCCGCGGCCGTCAAAGCGTTCCAATACAATGGCAAGTTCTATGGCATCCCGCTTTATCAGGACGCCAAGTTCATGGGTTACAACAAGCAGCTATTCGGCAAGCTCGGCCTCAAGGCGCCGGCCAGTTTCGAGGAATTGCTGACCAGTTGCGACGCCATCCGCAAGTCCGGCGCGACACCGATTTCGTTCGGTAACAAGGAGGCTTGGCCAGCGATCCACTTTGCGGGCCAGCTGCTCGCCTACAATGTGCCGCAGGCAACGCTGGAACGCGACTTCGATCCGACCACCGCTGAATACACCGATCCGGGCTATGTCGCGGCGCTCAAGCAGTTCAGTCAGCTTGTCGAGCGTTGCACTGACGGCGCTGGCGTCAACGGCACATCCTATGCCTCGGCTCTCCAGGCGTTCACCAACGCGCAGTCGGCCATGTACTATCAAGAGATCATCGAGTTCGATCAGGCCGCCACGTCGGATACGGCGCTCAAGCCTGCGGATTTCGGCTTTTTCAGATTGCCCGTACCGGCTGGCGCCAAGGGTGACCTCAAGTCGATCGAGGGCGCGCCGGAGGGCTACATGATCAATGCGGCGTCGAAAAACATCACGCTGGCGATCGATTTCATGAAGTTCGTTACCTCGAAGGAAAACGCGCAGGTCCTGTCGGCGCCGCCTTATGGCCAGCCGAGCGCGACCATCGGCGGCGCCTCGGAAAAGAATATGAGCGCGGCTGTGGTCGACGGTCTCAAGGACATCAACGCGGCCTCGTACCTCATGCCCTGGCTGGACACGGCCAATCCGCCGCGCGTCGCCGCCGTCTGGCTGTCCAGCCTGCAGGCACTGGCGGGCGGTTCGATGACGCCCGAGCAAGTGATGGGCGAGGTGCGCAAGGCCGCATCCGCAGCCAGATAAGCGGACCATGGCCAGGACATCGGACACAATAGAGAGCGGCGCCGTGGTTCACGGCGCTGCCAGAGCGCAGAGGCCAAGAAGCCTGCGGGTGCGCTTCGGCAACCTGTTGTCGTTTCGATGGGCGGCAGCGGCACTGATCCTCATCGGCTGGTTCGTCTATTATCCGATCGTTGACAACTTTATCGTCAGCACCACTGATCAGGATATCTATACCGGTGAAGTGACCAATGTCGGCCTCGCCAATTACGACCGGCTTCTGCACGACCCGGTCGTTCTGCTCGCGCTCTGGAACAACTGCCTCTACGCCATCATCTCCGTGGTGTTCCAGGTCTTCGGCGCGTTCCTGCTGGCGGCGATCATCGAGGATCTGAGGAGCGAACGCTGGCGCCGTCTGTGGCGCGCCGTGTACTTCGTGCCTTCGGCCATATCGATCACCGTGACCGGCCTGCTGTTCTATTTCATCTACCAGCCGCAGATCGGTCTGCTGGATGCGGTTCTGAGCCGCGCCGGTCTCAGCCAGTTCGTTATGCCCTGGCTCGGCAACGAGCACACCGCCATCTACGCCATCATTGCCATGAGTCAATGGCAGGGCTTCGGCTACTCGACGCTGCTGTTTGCCATCGCCATTCAAAAAATCCCGCGCGACCTCTTCGACGCAGCCACAATTGATGGCGCCGGCCCGCTTCGCCGCTTGTGGAGCATCACCTTTCCACTGACCCGGGAAATGACCGGGCTGATGATCATCGTCACCATCACCGGCGCTTTCCAGGTCTTCAACGAGGTCATGGTGATGACCGCCGGCGGGCCCAGCAACAGCAGCCAGGTGCTGGGCACATGGCTCTACCAGAAGGCGTTCATCGAGGACAATTTCGGCTACGGCGCGGCGATTGCGGCCGTCATTTTCGTTCTGACCATGCTCACCGGCGCGGCACAGCTCTGGTACACGAAGCGTCGCAGGGTGCAGCTATGAGTGCGACGGTCGCAGTCGGGCGGGCCCGGCATGTCAATCTATGGTCGGTCATTGCCAGGACATCGCTCTATTCATTCCTCGTCTGTCTCGGCGTCGTCGTCATCTATCCGCTGATCTGGATGGCGCTTAGCGGCTTCAAGGACAATGCGCAGATCTTCGGCGATCCCTTCGCCCTGCCTGCCCATTGGTCGTGGAACAATTATGTGCAGGCCTGGAACCAGGGCGTTCGTGGCTATGTAACCGTCTCCGTCCTGGTGACTGTCGCCTCCGCCATATGCACCGTTCTCATCAGCGCCTGGACCGCTTTCGGACTGACCCGGACCAGGATGCCTGCAAAACCGTTGGTCGTCGCCATTGTGCTAGGCGGGTTGATGCTCAGTCCCACCGTGGCAATCATTCCCTTGGTGAAGATGCTGCAGGCGCTCGGGCTCTACAACACCTACTGGGCGCTGATCATTCTATACACCGCGTTCCGGGTGCCGTTCACAACCTTCCTCATCCGCGCCTACATGCTGGATCTACCCAGCGATCTCGACGAGGCGGCGACGATGGACGGCGCCAGCGAGGGCCAGATCTTCTGGCGCATCACCCTGCCATTGTGCCGCCCGATCATCATCTCGTGCGTCATCCTGCATGTCCTGTTCGCCTGGAACGAATATCTGTTCGCCATGATCTTCACGAGCGGCAGCGACGTGCAGACGCTGCCCGTCGGCCTCACGTCGATCATGGCAACGCACGGGACTAACTATGCCGTGGTGTTCGCCGCCATGACGATCTCGGCCCTGCCCATCGTAATCGTGTTCTTTGCCGCGCAGCGCTACTTCATTCGTGGGCTGTCCGAAGGCATCGGCAAGTAGCCATTCCCGAAAGGACCCTTCATGCCGCAGCTTGCATTCCATCAGCTGATCGGAGCCAATTTCAGCTTCCAGCACTTTCCGTTCGATCGGGTCATCAAGCTGATCCGCGACTTCGGCATGAAAGAGATCGAATTATGGGGCATTGCCCAGCACCTCGACCTCTTCCACGCCACCGACGCGCGCATCGATTCTGTCCGCCGGATGCTAGCCGATAACGGCCTGTCTGCCTGGTGCTTCACTCCTGAGCAGGTGCTGTATCCGATCAACATCGCCTCAGGCGACCCGGATCTGCGCCGTGACAGCATCAAGCGGTTCTGCCACGCCGCCGACATCTGCGCGGCGCTGGGCGCGCGCTATCTGTTCCTGACGCCCGGCCGAGGCTATGAGGACGAAGCCGCGAAACCGGCTTGGGACCGCTCGGCGGAGGCGCTTGGCGAGATCGCTGGATATGCCGACCACGTCGGTGTGCGCTGCCTGCTCGAGCCCTTGCAGCGCTTCGAGAGCAACCTCGTCAACGATGCGGCAAGTCTGCGCCGAATGCTGGACGCGTTGGGCGCGGACAACATCGACATCGTGCTGGATTGCGTGGCAATGGCCACCGCCGGGGACACCGTGGCCGGGTATGTCGACCTGTTCGGCCCACGGCTGGCGCACGTCCATCTTGTAGACGGCACACCGGGCGGGCATCTGGTGTGGGGCGACGGCACGTTGCCGCTCGGCGACTATGTCAGCGAACTGGCGCGCCTCGGCTATGCGGGAAAGCTCACCTTCGAGCCCTTTGGCAACGGCGCCTACTCACTGGATCCAATAAGTGCCTGGACCCGCTGCCTCAGCGCTATCGAGCCTTATCTCAATCGCGCAACGGTGCCGGCATGACTGCGCCGAAGCTGGTCGCGGTCGGCGACAATTGTCTGGACGCCTACCTCACCAACGGCCTGCTCACGGTCGGCGGCAACGCGCTGAACGTGGCGGTGCAATGGCGGCACAATGGCTGGGCGGCACGGTATTTTGGCGCCGTCGGCGAGGATCCAGAAGGCGAGGCGGTGCTTTCCGGGCTTGCCGGCGTTGGCCTGTCGCCGGACGATGTCGAACGGCGACCCGGCGACACGGCCGTCACCTTGCTTCGCGACGAATCCGGCGACCGGAAGTTTCTCCACGAATCCTTCGGAGTTGGTGAAAACTACATGCCGACGCCGGAGCGCTACGCGGTTGTCGCCGCCGCTGATTGGGTGCATCTCGGCACCAACGCCAACAAGGACCTCCTTCGCCGATTGGTCGCGGATGATGTCCCGTTCAGCATCGACGTCTCGACGGCGCACCTGGCGCTGCCGCTCGAGGGAGTGCCGCTGCTCTTCGCCTCCGGTCCAGATGAGGTCGATCGACCGGTCGAGCCGTTGCTCACCGCGCTCAGGGCCGCTGGTGCAAGGCAGGTTGTCGTGACCTGCGGGCGGCGCGGCTCCTATTTCGACGACGGCCAGGGTGTGGTGCATGCGCCGGCCACGCTCGTCGACGTGGTTGACACATGCGGCGCCGGCGACAGTTTCATCGCGACATTCCTGACCTCGTTCCGGTTCGAAGGTATGCGGCCAGCCGAAGCGCTGCACACCGCTGCGCTGGCGGCGGCGCGGACCTGCACGCATCTCGGCGGGTTTCCGCAGAAGCCGCGTCCCATACCGGACTGGCTGCCAGCCAAATACGCCGGATTCATCACCAACGCCTTCGGAGCCTGACCGTGACGACACTTCGTTTGCGCCAGCCGGCGGTAGCGCTCCCTTCCGACCGCTCGTTCTGGCTGCAGGACATCGGCGCCGACGCGGTCACCGAGCCGTTACAGGGCAATGAGCGCGCCGATGTGCTGATCGTCGGCGGCGGTTATACCGGTTTGTGGACGGCGCTGCGTATCCGTGAGCTTGCGCCGGAAACGCGGGTCGTCGTGCTTGAAGCCGACCTTTGCGGATCTGGGGCTTCGGGGCGCAATGGTGGCCAGGTCCACTCATGGTTCGCTGAACTCGATCAGATCAGCGCCGTCGTCGGCCTGGAAGAGGCGCGGCAGCTCTGCGCTGCCACGGTGGCATCGATCGCGGAACTGAAAACTCTGCAACGAGACGGTACGATCGACATGGATCTGCGGCTGGATGGATGGTTGTGGACGGCGAGCTCAATTGCCCAGGAAGGCGCCTGGGACAAGGCCGTCGCCATGACGGCGGCGGTCGGAGAAAACCGTTTCAAGCCGATGATGGCCGAGGAGATCGAACGCAGGACCGGTTCGTGTGCCTCCTATGTCGGCGTCGTGGAGACCAATGCCGGCACCGTGCATCCGGCAAAGCTGGCAATCGGATTGCGAGACCTGGCGTTGGCACGCGGCGTGATCATTCACGAGCGCAGCCCCGTCCTCGACATTGAACCCGCCAGGATATGCAGGGCGCGTACGGCGCAGGGCACGGTGCAGGCGGAGAAGGTCGTGCTTGCCGCCAATGCATGGCTCTCCGCTTTGCCGGAACTGCGACGTCATCTCTACGTCGTCGGCAGCGAGGTCATCGCCACCGCGGCCGTGCCCGAACTGCTCGACAGCATTGGCTGGCGCGACGGCGCATCGATCTGCGATGCGCAGGCGCAGGTACTGTATTATCAACGCACCAGCCCGGGCAGGGTGGTCTTCGGTCGCGGCAGCGGTACCGTTGCCTTCAGGGGGAATTTCGGCGCCAGCTTCAATCGCAGCCCGCAGCACGGCCGCGATAATGTGCAAGAGCTGCACCGGGTCTATCCGTCGCTGCGTGGCGTGGCGGTCGAGTATGACTGGTCAGGTCCAATCGACTGTGTGCCCGAACACGTTCCGGTGTTCGATCATCTGCGCGGATATCCCAACATCTTCTACGGTATGGGCTTCAACGGAACCGGCATCGCGCAGACGCCGATTGGCGGGCGAATCCTGGCCAGTCTCGTTCTGGAGCGAAGGGATCGGTGGAGCGCCAGTGGACTGGTTGGCATCGAGCGACGCATGTCGCTGCCGCCCGAGCCATTCCGCTACCTCGGCGCCAAGCTCGTCCGCGGCGCGGTGCGCCGCAAGAACGAAGCCGAGATCGACAACCGCAAGGTGGACCGGATCACCAATCTGCTGGCTGGGCTGAAGCCGGGCCGCCGGAAGAAATAGGCGGCGGCCAAAGCGTCTTGTCCATGACGCTGCCGATGGGGACACGATGGCCGACCTGCGCTTGATGCAAGTCGCGAAAACTTCACGACAATGCCGCCGATGCGTCGCTGTAGCTCCGATCGTTAGCGCGGCGCGCCGGCAAAAAAGAAGCTGGCCTGGGTTTCTTTCCAATCGCAAAAAAAGGGCTTGATCCCCCCGCCGATATGTGTGCCTAATTTGATATGAGATCGATCTCATGTGGCTCTCAAGTTAGCTCTTTCCCCACGGGGAGGGCGCTTTGGGGAGCATTGTGTGAATGAGGATGAACAGGGAGGTTTAAGTGAGGAAATTGATCGCGTGGCTGGCGTTGGCCACCACCACGCTTGCGTTCGCGTCTGCGGCGTCGGCGGGTGAAACCATGGACCGGGTTACCTCGAAAAAGGCGATGGTGGTCGCCACAAACAGCGGCTGGCCGCCGCAGAGTTTCCTCGACGACAGCAATCAGATGGTCGGCTTCGACATTGATGTCTCAAAGGAGATCGCAAGACGCCTCGGTGTCGAGGTCAGTTTCGACACGCCGGACTGGGCGACGATGACAGGCGGCCATTGGCAAGGGCGCTACGATCTGGGTGTCGGCTCAGTGACGCCGACCAAAGCGCGGGCCAAGGTGATCGATTTCGAAGGCGTCTATTATTACAGCCCTTACGTGTATGTCGTTCACAAGGACAGCCCGGCCAAATCGGTCGCCGACCTGAACGGCAAGATCATCGGCGTCGAGACCGCCACCACGTCGGAGGATTTCATCCGCAGACAGCTCGAGATCGATGCTCCCGGCCTGCCGCCCATCGAATACAAACTGGAGCCCGGTGAGATCAGGACTTTCGCCGATTCAATGCTGCCGTTCGATGATTTGAGGCTCGGCGACGGCGTGCGCCTCAACGCCGTCATCGCACCAGAACAGACAGCGCAGAACGCGATAAAGAACGGCTACCCGCTGCGTATCCTGGAGGGCGGCTATGCCTTCCGTGAGCCACTGGTGGTGATCGCGGAAAAAGGTGATGCCGAGTGGAATACCAAGATCGGCGGCATTCTCAACGAGATGAAGACGGACGGCACCCTCACGAAGCTGACCACCAAGTGGTACGGCAAGGATTACAGCGCCGACTGAGTAGGGTTGGACGAAGCGTGAGCGGGATGCATCTAAATTGAACATCCCGCTCCATCCGTTAGTTTTTAGCCGCATTTTGAACGACACCGGGCGGCTCCGCCTGGCTGCAAAATGCTCTCGCACCCCCACCTTATTATCCGATCATGACATATCCTGACACCTATTACCGACGCACGCTTGCCGACAACATCATCAGACCGCCGCTGAGCGGCGTTTCCGAGTGCGAAACAGTCGTTGTCGGCGGCGGACTGGCGGGCCTGACGACGGCGTTGCAACTGGCTCGCGCCGGCCAGCAGGTTGTCGTGCTTGAGGCGGAGGGCATCGGCTTCGGCGCTTCCGGTCGCAATGGCGGCTTCGTCAATCCCGGCTTCGCCACCGGCCTCGACAGCATCGCCGCGATGGCTGGCGTGGACGCGGCACAAAAACTGCACCGCCTGTCCATCGAAGGTGTCGATTTCGTGCGGCAGACGATCCGTGATCTCGACATCAAGGCGGCAGAGCCGCGCTCCGGTATATTGAGCGTGCTTCGCCACGATGGTGGCGCCGCGCTCAAGGGATATGCCGATCAAATGGCGCGGGATTTCAACTATCGGCTCGACTATCTCGAGCGCGAACAGGTGCGAGCGGTGCTGCATTCCGAGCGCTACCATCAAGGCTTGCGCGACCCCAGCGCCTTCCACATGCATCCGCTCAACTATCTGCGCGCTGTCGCGGTCGAGATCGAACGGCTGGGTGGCAGGATTCACGAAAGATCGGGGGCTATTGAAGCCAATCTTGGCGGCGCGGAAAAGATCGTGCGCACCAGCAGTGGCAACGTGCGCGCGCGCCAGGCTGTATTTGCCACCGGCGGCTATACGGGGCCACTGGTCGGCCGCCTGAAACGGGCATTCCTGCCGATCGCCACTTACGTCATGGTGAGCGAGGAAGCGCCTGACATGATCGCCGAGGCGATTACGACAACCGACGCCGTTGGCGACAACCGTCGCGCTGGCGATTATTACCGCATTGTCGAAGACGGCAGACGCCTGCTCTGGGGCGGGCGCATCACCACGCGGGCAGCCTCACCGGGCGTGTTGGCGAGGCAATTGCGCCGCGAGATGGTGACCACCTATCCGCAGCTCGAAAAGCTCAAGACCGAACTCGCCTGGTCCGGGCTCATGTCTTATGCCCGTCACCTGATGCCCCAAATCGGCGCGTTGCAGCCGGGCGTCTGGTACCTCACGGCTTTTGGTGGCCATGGCATCAATACCACGGCGATTGCCGGCAAGCTGATCGCCGAAGCCATACTGGGAGAATCGCCCCGCTACCGGCTCTTCGCACCATTTGGGCTTGCCTGGGCGGGCGGCCCGGCCGGACTTGCGGTCGCGCAACTTACCTACTGGAAGCTGCAGGCGCAGGATTGGTGGCGCGAGCGCGCCCGCTGACCACAGGGAGATCGATGACGTGATCGGCCGACTGTTGCTCAACCACCCGGACGCGGCGCGCCGCGTTGGCGTGTTCTTCGTGCTCGCCGCCATCGCCGCCGGCCTGTACGGACTCGGCATCAAAGCCAGTTGGCTCGGCAAGCTTGTTCCGGGGGCAGTCGAGTGGCTGGCCGCCAACCCTGAGATCGGGCGGGGGGTCTCGGCAGTGCTGATCGCATCGATCCTGGCGGCGAACTGGAACGCGCTGCGGTATCTCAGCCGCAAACAGCAGATCGTGGCTGTGTGGATAGAACTGTTCGTGCTGTTAATGCTGTTTTTCTATTCCTTCGACCTGTCGTTCGCGTTCATCGCCAAAAAGATCGGCTTCCTCGTCTCGAAGGGCGTAGTGACGACGCTCTACATTTCGGCCATTTCGATCGCCATCGCCACCCTCATCGCCTTCGTCGGCGCGATCGCCAAACTGTCCCGCAACGGCGTGGTCTATGGCTTGGCGACCTTCTATACCTCTCTATTTCGTGGCTTGCCGCTGCTGATGCAAATCTACATCATCTATCTCGGCCTGCCGCAGATTGGCTACGTCATCGGCGCCGTGCCGGCCGGCATCATGGCGCTGTCGCTCTGCTACGGCGCGTACATGACCGAAATCTTCCGTGCCGGCATCGAAAGCATCTCACGCGGCCAGACCGAGGGTGCTACGGCACTCGGCCTTAGCGCTAACCAGACGATGTTCCTAGTCATCCTGCCGCAGGCGATGCGCGTCATCGTGCCGCCGACCGGCAACCAGTTCATTGCGATGTTGAAGGATTCTTCGCTGGTTTCGGTGGTCGGGGTCTGGGAGATCATGTATCTCGCACGCACACAGGGCCAGACCGAGTTTCGGCACATCGAGATGCTCATCACCGCCTCGATGATCTATTGGCTGCTCTCGATGGGACTTGAGTTCGTGCAGTCGCGGATCGAGGACCGGTTCGGGCGCTCACTCAAGCGCTGATCGTGGTCTTCGGTGAACCGCGACTGCATTCCATCACCCAGCTTCCCCGCTCTAAACCTGCGAGCGTGGTCGAGACCGACATCGAGCGGGACTTCTAGTCTAGCTTATCTATCACGCGCCGCAAATCATCCGACATAGCACGAAGCCCGCCGCAAGGCGGGGCGCCGGCATGTTCAGATCCGACGATGCTGTCAGACGCAGCAGGCCAAGCGTCGGGAGGCGCCCGCGGGTCTTCTGCATCGGCGCCTTAACTGTAGCCGCAGTTGTTCTCGGCTTCGTCGTACGCACGGCCGGGTTGCGTTTTTCTGCCATCGAAGCTGTCAGGGGCGCCGCTTTGCGCCTGAGTCCAATTGATTTCGCCGGGGCGAGGCGGGTGCCGCATAGTTCGGCACCACCATCGGAATAGGCCAGGCAGGTTCCACCGCAGCGCTGGGGCAAAAACAGGCGTATCCGGGAAAGGCCACGGTTGCGCACGAGAGTTAACATCTTGTCGTCATCGGGGAATTGCTGAGCTACGAGCGCAAAGAAGCCACAGTTGGTCTGCTGCTGGCTACGCCGTTACAGCCTGCTCACCGAGCACGGCTCTCGCCGGTAGCGTTGACATGCACAAAGGTGACGCATCCGCGAGGAGTGAACGGCGGCTTTGCGCCTCATTCCGGCCGCTGAGGATGCCAAGGCACGTTCCTAAAAGCTGTCGGTCCGCTGACGGCTGCTACCTGCCTGCCTTTGTTCGTCTAGACTACGTGGCATGGTCCAAGCTGCCTGCGCTGCTGGAGAGCCGGGAGCACTCGACCATGGCTATTTCCAGAGCCTGGGTTGGAGGGGGTAATGAGTGGATGCATCATTTCTTGGCGGGCGAAAACTTTGCCCCGGCCGCGCTCAGTTTCGGAAGCATGGCCTCGATTTCGTCGAGGGCACGCAGAACCAGCGCCAACAGCATTGCCCCCGACACAACGTATCGGAGGGTTTCGTTCGGTTCCGGGTCGACGTTGGCGAACTTAACCAACTTGCCATCTGCGGAAAGCTCAGCGAACCAATGAAAGGTACCAAACGAGTTTGGATGAGTGAACTCGCTCAACCGATCATAATCTTCGCGGAAAGTTTTTAACTTCTTGGCCACGAAGTCGACAGCCTTCAGAATGTTTTCGGCTTCCACCTCAGGGTGCCCCGCCGCCTTCTCGATCAATGGCTTAAGTTTCGTCGCGAAAGTGTGTCCATTAACAAAGTCGTCGACCCTGATCAAAGCCTCGTCAGTATTGATCTCACTGGTCAGTTTTTCTAAGTCGCCATCGAACTTGAGAAACTTGGCGACGCTCTCGTAGACGGCCCGAACGATCATAAGTGCTGCCAGATTGTGGCCTTTCCCCAACAAAGAAGCAGCTGTCTCCACTTGTTCCAGACAGCGGCGAACGAGCGTCTGACAATATACGCGTATTTTGTTCGACGTCCGATAGCCGCTCTCGGGCTCCGCCAGTTCGAGCTGGTTGACCAATCGGCCGCGAAGAGCGTCGATGACATCATTTGTCTTCTTCACACGTCGTGAGGAGCTACACTTTCGGGCACAGTCGTTGGATCAAGCAATGGCATTAGAGACCTCGATTGTTGAGAGCAGGCAATAACGATGCATGTAGACCGGTTCGACTGGCACAGGACGGCGGGGCGTAGTTCTCTCAAGCGCCCAGAATTTCCAATGCCGACCTCGATATGGTCGAAGATGAGTGCCACTTGGCATAGCCACAGCGTTTGTCCAAGGGCGGGCGACCATGGCTTCGATGAGAGCGACGAAGGCAGCTGTGTCGGCACGGTACGCGGCGACATGAGCAACTGCCGCCCAGTAGCCGAATTCGTGGTGGGGCGAGTCCATGATTGTTGGAAGATGCGATAACACTTCAGTGTCGGGAGCGAAGATCGCAAGCGGGAGAGCAGCCGCGGTTCCTCGATTTACCTTGAACCTCTCGATGAGGCGCCGGAAAGCTATCGTTGAGCTTGAATCAGCCAAGGCTCAAGCTGCTAGCGGACTCCCTAGGCATGATCGTGTTGCGCGGCCTAGCAAGGTGCATACGGTCCAGCCTCGCCAGACCAAGCTTCATATGCTCCACAAAGCTTCACGGAACTTTGTATCCGACCTCTTCTGCGATTCTTTCGTAGAGCCAGTCGACCACTCTGGGTCCTTGGCAAAGTATCTGTAGTTGCCCATCAGGACTTGGCTCTTCGTAAAAGGCTACACCGACAATGTGAAAGTCCAGCTTGCTCCAAGCAGCACCGGCGACCTTGTGCAAAGCCTGCTGAGACATTACCCAGAGCGGTCCGCCACTCGTTCCTCCGTAGCTCAATGGCGCTGAAATGCCCTCGGCAAAATCAGGCCTGAAAATAACGATCAAGTCGTTGTCTTCAGCTCTCAAATCGAGGGTACCGACATGCATCATCGCTGTATGCGATGAATCAACATATTTCTCATTGGAGCGGTCGTGCTCGGACATCTCACCAATAACGCCCATGACCATGTGAACTGGATCGTCAAGGAACTTCCCACTCTCGTACACGAGGCGTATCCTCTCATCCATATCCCAGAAGGCTTGGTTGACCGCCAGCCGAAGCTCCGCGTCTTGGGGCAATTGAATGAAGGCGATATCGGTTGCGCTAGGCCCGAACTCCTCATCCGAGACCATCCAGGTTCCGTGTTCGTCGTTGGGGTTGAAGATTAGGGTTTGGAACTTACCCGGGCCGAAAGTGACAATCCCGACACGCGCTTCGTCCATCAGCGCAATCGCGACGTGAGCAGCGGTCAAAACTCCCCTCACACCGGCCATCTTAACAAGAGTTCCCGATCCGAGGGACACCGTTCTCTTGCCTTGGGGGTCGTCACGAAAGCCGATAAACCCTATCAGATAGCTTGCTGCGATTTCCCGGCCTCGATCGGAGATATCGACCTCCACAACTTGTTCATCGACCATCGCCGCCTCCATCAATTGAGGCCTACTTGAAGACGATATTCAGCAGAATGTCGAGCTTCTCTCGCCATACCTCAGCGCGGGATGTCCGCTACAGAAATCTTTTGCTAAGAAGCGTTATGCTGCTCTCGGCCGTCGCACGGGAGCCAAAGGGATGGCGAGTTTCGTGTTCGACGCGAGTCCCTGGAACCACGACAAAGGGGTCGGCTGCAGAATGGCCGCTTTCCGCTGGCAACGACTCGAAATCGGACCGTCCGGTATCGGCCCCATTTCGGTCATTCACGACCAGGGAGTTCCTGACGACCTGCGGCTACATCGGCGATATCTCAAAGCCTCTAATTAGTCGCGCTCATCGTCCTTAGGTTCGCCAGACCATACGAGAGAATACGAAGGAAACGGCTTGGCGAACCATCCGCTAACGTATTGATTATGTGTAGAAAAAACTGACCCTCCGGGCCCACCATTGTCGTTCTCCATCGCCACACCTTGTTGGCCTGTCGCCATCTTTTTTGGGCGAAATCGGGTGGTTTGGCGTTAAGTTTGCAGGCCCACTGTCCCAGGCGAGATCATGCAAGAGATATGGGCTGGCGAATTATCCGCTAACATGTTGATTTTGTGTAGAAAATTCTGCCGAGACAATCTCCCGAGCCCACGCCTAGATCACCGTCTCTCCGCCATCGATAACCAGAATCTGGCCCGTCATGTACGAGGACCGGTCGGATACAAGAAACAGCACTGCCTCAGCGATTTCCTCGACGCTTGCCCAACGGCCAAGCGGCACTTTTTCGCGGATGTAGGCTTCGATGGCTTCCCGGCCTCCCATCTGTGCGATGTAAGGAGCATTGAAGGGCGTATCCACCCAACCGGGGCAAAGCGCGTTGACGCGAATGCCGAACCGGCCATAGTCGCCCGCCATCTGCTTCGTCATCGCGATCACCGCGTGCTTGGTCGTCGTATAGGCGATCATCTCGCGGTCGTAGAGCACGCCGGAGCTCGACGACGTGTTGAGGATCACCCCGCGACCAGCCTTTTTCATGAAGGGCATGACGATGCGGGCACCGAGGAAGTGAGCCCGCACGTTGAGTGTCCAGGACGTGTCGAAGCCTTTGACGCTCACACCGAGCACGTCACCCTCTACCTGTATGCCGGCATGATTGTGCAGGATGTCGATGCCGCCTTGTGCGTCGATGAAATCGCGGAAACCGGCTTCAAGCGCCTGATCGTCGGTCAGGTCGAACACAAGCGCTTTCGCCCGGCCACCAGCAGCAACAATCTGGTCGACAGTCGCGTTCGCGCCGTCAGCACTGCGGTCCGTCACGCCGACCACCGCACCCTCGCGCGCGATGATCAGCGCTGCCGCCCTGCCGATGCCCGATCCCGCCCCGGTGACGATCGCGGTCCTGTCCTTCAGGATCATCTTTCAGTCCCCTTTCTCGCCGGCCCGTAATCCTGCATCATCCGGGGGACGAGCCCCCCAAGCTTGGGTGCGCGCCGATCAACCTCTGGGGAAAACAGGCATGTACGACTTCGGCCCCTTCAAGTTCGAGTCGAAGCAGGATTTTTTCGACAAGGCAATCCGTTTCTGGAATCCCGACAAGACCAGGTTCTGGCAGAAAGCCGGGATCGATCTGGTGATCGGCAGGCGGGAAGGCTATTTCCTCTACGACATGTCGGGCCGCCGCCTGATCGACCTGCATCTCAATGGCGGCACCTATAATCTCGGTCACCGCAATCCGGAGCTGGTCGAGACGCTGAAGAGCGCGCTCGATTATTTCGATATCGGCAATCACTGGTTTCCGTCCGTGGCGCGGACGGCGCTGGCCGAATCCCTGGTCAATGTCTCACCGGGAATGAAATATGCGATCTTCGCGCCGGGCGGCGCGGAGGCGGTGGACATCGCCATCAAGAGCGCTCGCTATGCCACAAAGCGGCGCAAGATCGTGTCGATCATCAAGGGTTATCACGGGCATTCGGGGCTCGCGGTGGCGACCGGCGACGATCGCTTCACCAAGATCTTTCTTTCCGACCAGCCGGAGACGTTCATCCAGGTGCCCTTCAACGATATCGACGCCATGGAGCAGGCGCTGAAGGGCGAAGACGTCGCGGCGCTGATCATGGAGACGATCCCCGCCACATACGGCTTCCCGATGCCGAAGGACGGCTATCTCGGCGCCTGCAAGGCGCTGTGCGAAAAATATGGCGTGATGTACATCGCCGACGAGGTCCAGACCGGCCTGATGCGGACCGGCAGCATGTGGGGCTGGCAGGCCTATGGCGTCCAGCCGGATATCATGGTGACGGCAAAGGGCCTGTCCGGCGGCCTCTATCCGATCAGCGCGACGCTGGTGGACGACAGGGCCGGTGGCTGGCTCAACGAGGACGGGGCGGCCCACATCTCGACCACCGGCGGGGCGGAACTCGGCTGTGTCGTTGCTCACAAGGTCATCGAGATGCTGCAGCGGCCTGAACTGGTGGCCAATGTCGGCACCGTGACCGAGTTCATGGCGCAGGCCATGCGTGAGATGCAGGCTCGTCACGGCGATATCTTCACCGGGGTGCGCCAGAAAGGCGTGATCCTCGGCCTGGAGTTCAGCAATCATCCGGAGGGCGCCGTGTTCGTCTCGCGTGCACTCTATGAGCAGGGCGTCTGGGCGATTTTCTCGTCGCTCGACAAGCGGGTGCTGCAATGGAAGCCCGGCGTTCTTCTGGATCCCGAAACCTGCAGGGACATCATGGATCGTTTCGATGCCGCGATGCCACGCGCCCGCGAGCTGCTGCATCAGGCAGGCAAGGCGAGTTGACATGCCCCGAACCTGGTTGAAACTGCCAGGCATCCAGTGCGGGCTGGCCGCTGGACTTGCCGGGATCGCCCAGGGTTGGGCAGGGGCGGATGGTGCAATGATGGGGCAGGACGGGCAATGACGGATTTCGACGCGCTCACGCACGACAAGCAACTCGGCATCCTGCAGGAGACGGCGGAGGCGGCCACCGCCAACTACGACTTGCCGGCGGATGTCTCCGTCGAGATGATCAACCTGTCGGAGAACGCGACTTACAAGATTGCAGCTCGCGACGGCCGGCGCTGGGCGCTTCGCATCCATCGCGACGGCTACCATTCAAGGGCGGCCATCCAATCCGAACTGGCCTGGCTTACGGATCTGCGCCAGACCGGGATCGTCTCCACACCCGTTCCGGTGGCGGGCAAGGACGGCGACCAAATCCAGCTTGTCGGCCATGCCGGACTGGCGCGACCGCGCAATGTCGTGTTGTCGCAATGGGAGACCGGTTCGGAGCCGGGCATAGGCGAGGCGCTTGGCGAGCCCTTCGAGGTGCTGGGCGAGGTGACGGCCCGTATGCATATCCATGCCCGGCAGTGGCGGCGCCCTTCCTGGTTCAGCCGTCACGTGTGGGATTTCGAGACAAGCCTCGGTGAGGAAAGACCTCATTGGGGGCGCTGGCGCGACGGCATGGGAGTCGACGCCGCGAAAGCCAAACTGTTTGGCCGTACCGTGGAGCTGATCGGCCGCAGGCTCGATGCCTTCGGCAAGGGCCAAGACCGCTTCGGCCTCATCCATTGCGACCTGCGGCTCGCCAACCTTTTGATCGACGGCAAGACGGTCAAGGTCATCGACTTCGACGACTGCGGCTTCGGCTGGTTTATGTACGACGCGGCAACGCCCATCTCTTTCTACGAGCACGAGCCGCAGGCAGCCGATCTGATCCAAGCGTGGACGACCGGCTATCGCCGTGTGCTTGACCTGCCCAAGGCGGACGAGGACGAGATCCCGACCTTCGTGATGCTGCGCCGCCTGTTGCTGGTTGCATGGATCGGCTCGCACGCTGAAACGGACCTCGCCAGGTCCATGGGCCTGCCATACTCCGAGGGAACGGAGGGGCTGTGCGAAGCCTATCTGAGCAAATTTTCCTAGAGCAATTCAGGAAAAGTATGAGCGCTTTCGCTTGGGAATAGCATCAAAACAAGAAGATAGATCGGTTCGCGATGAACAGCTTTATGCCAGGGCCTCCAAGCTCTCCGGCAGGATCTGGCCGCCATCGACGACGATCGTCTGCCCCGTCACGTATCCGGCTTCCTTCGACGCAAAGTAGAGTGCGGCGTAGCCGATGTCCTCCACGGTTCCGAGCCGCTTGAGCGGGACAGAGGCGGCCATGGTCTTCTGGTAGTCCTCGCCAAGGCCGGCAAGGCCCTCGGTGATGATGTTGCCCGGCATGACGGCGTTGACGGTGATGCCATATTTCGCCAGCTCGATGCAGGCGGTGCGCATGAAACCGAGTTGCCCGGCCTTGGTGGCGCCGTAATGCGACCAGCCGGGAAAACCGGTGACCGGGCCGGTGATCGATGACGTCAGCACGACCCGGCCCTGGTCGGATTTCTTGAGATAGGCAACCGCCGCCTTGACCGCGTGGAAGGTGCCTTTGAGGTTGGTGTCGACGACCTCGTCCCATTGTTCCGAAGTCATCTCCTCGAGCCGGGCCTGCGGGAAAATTCCGGCATTGGCGCACAACACGTCGATGCCCCCGTTTTTCGCGGCCACTGTCGCAAAGGCGCTCTCGATGCTGGCGAGCGAGGTGACGTCGCCAACCACGCCGAAGGCACCGTGGCCGATCTCAACGGCAGCTGCTTCGGCCTGGTCGAGATGGCGGGCGATGATGGCGACCTTGGCGCCAGATAGCGCAAACACCCGCGCTATGCCCTTGCCGATGCCTTTCGATCCGCCGGTAACAACGACGGACCGACCCTTCAAAGACTGGGTCATGATCTGGAGCTCCAAAATGAGACGGGGACAGAGCGATACTCTGTCCCCGTCGCCGAAAAGGATGCCAGGGCGGCGTCCGCCCCTAGCCTTCGTTCACCATGTGACCGATGTTCTCGTACGCCTTGGGGTTGGCGGATTTCAGCACGAAGCCCCAGATCAGGCCGACGACAAGGATCGCAAGCCCGACATAGGGGATGCTTCTGGCAAAGCCATTGGTGCCGCCGAGCGTCGCGAGATTGGCCACCAGCGTGTAGACGAGGAGCAGCTGGACAACCAGCGAGATCAACGGCGCAATGACTGTCGTCAGCAGGCTGCCGCCGCCGTTCTTCTTGAACCACATGTAGATCGCCAGCGAGACGACGGCCTGCAGCACGAGCAGCAATCCGGTGCCCAGCACCGCGAACAGCGTATAGACACCGAGCCAGGCCTGTCCCGACGGATCGTCGAAGCCGTAGGCCAGACCGTAGAGCAGGACCCATATCGCCGCCAGCACCGACTGCAGCGCCGAGGCCTTGTGCGGGCTCTTGTGGTGGTCATGCGTCTCCGCGATCACCTGCGGCAGGACGCCTTCGCGCGCCAGCGAGTACAGATAGCGGGAAGCGGTGTTGTGGAAGGCCATGCCGCAAGCGAAGGAACTGGTCAGGATGAGCAGCGACATCAGCTGGTAGCCCCAGCCGCCGACATAATTCTGAACCGGTGTCAGGAAGAAGTTCACCCCGTCCGAGAAGGCCTTGGCCACCATGTCGGCCTCGGTGGGATAGGCCGCCACCGCGCACCAGCTGACAAAGGTATAGAACAGGCCAAGGCCAATCACCGAAATCAACAGCGACTGTGGAATGATGCGCTTGGGATCACGGGATTCCTCGGCGTAGTTCGGCGCCATCTCGAAGCCGACCCACGACCAGAACGCCATGAAGATACCGACGGCGGCCTCGCCGGCGGGTATGGCCACATCGCCGACTTTCTGCTCGGCGACAGGCGTGAACACCTTGAACACATTTAGTGAATCGCCGGAAAAATTCGTCGGGCCATGAGCGAAAAGCACGCCCAGCGAGAAGATCACCAGCATGATCACTTCAAGAATGAGTGCGATCCCGAGCAGCCTTGCCGACACCTTCACATCACGATAGGCAAGCGCCGCGATGACCACGATCATGGCGAGCGCGAGCACGATCCACGGCACGTTGATGCCGAAATGCTGGGAAATCCAAAGATTGCCGAAAAATGCAAACAGACCAGTGAGAGAGGCTTCGAACAGTGAGTAGCAGGCGAGCGAGCCAATGCCCGCCGACATGCCGACCTCGCGGCCGAGCCCTTGGCTGATGAAGGAGTAGAAGCCGCCGACGGACGAGACGCGCGATGCCATCGCGGCATAGCCGACCGAGAAGATGGTCAGCACGATCGTCGCCATCAAGAAGGCGGCTGGCGTGTATTTGCCGATGCCATAGCCTGCCGCGAACGGCACGTTGCCCAGCATCGCCGACATTGGCGCCGCGCCGGTGACGGCCAGAAAGAGCACTCCCGCGAGCCCCACGGCCTTGGAGTGCAAAAGATTGATGCTGTTACTCTTCGAGACGTCGATCGTCCCGCGTGCAGTTTCTATGGCCATGAAGCCCTCTCCATTCGTGACAGCTGTATTTGGTCCCCGCACGTGGCGGCCGATGTGTCCCAGCCTGCGTGTGCAGCCATCACACTACGGACGCTGCGTCACTTTGCCAAGGCCATGATTTTGCATAGCTCGCCGCTCGACATGACGTGGCAGTAGATCATGTTGATGATTTCGATTTCTTTGCGATGAAGCTCCTCGGTCGCCGCCGCGCAGCAATCCTCGATCACGATGACGGCATAGCTCTCATCCGCCAGGCTGCGCACGGTCGAGGACACACACTGGTCCGTGAAGATGCCGCAGCAGATGACATTCCTGATGCCGAGATTGTGCAGAATCAGGCGCAGATTTGTTCCTGTCAGCGCTGAATCGGTGGTCTTGGTGACCACGATTTCGTCGCCGGCCGGCTGAAGCTCGGCAACCAGCTGCGACGGCGCGTCATTCTTTGGCAGCAGCAAATTGTTCCAGCCCGGCATTTTCTGGGAGAGCGAACGGTCGCGGCCGTCCTTGGTGTGGCTGGCGATACGGGCAAAAAGGCATTCGATGCCATTTTGCCGTGCCAGATCGAGCAGTCTTGCCGTGTTCGGTATGACCGTGCCGTGCATGCGCTCGTGGAACGGCGTCCACAGATCGTACCGATGCTGTTCTTCTGGCGGAAGCGACGCGCGATCCGGCCGTTCCAGGTATGTGTTCTGAACGTCGATGACCAGGATGGCGGTTTGCGCCGGCACCAGCACCGGATCATCCGGCTCGGGTGCACCGAGGTAATAGAGCGAACGGTATCCGGTTTTCCAGCTCATGCGATCCTTTCAGAAGCGGAATGTGAAAAGGCCGCGCGCCGCATAGGTCTCGGCGGCTTCTTCGATGAAACGGGCGATGCGTTCGGCCTGGTAGGTATCGCGCATCGTGGCGGCGGCCTCGAGCAATTCTTCCTTGGACTTGGCACGGCCGGGGCGCAGCAGTTCGTAGACCTGCATGATAAAATCCTGCGGCACCTCGACGAGCTCCGCCCCGCGCTCGAAGTTGAGGGCCAGTGTCGGCCGTCCGACATCGCGCGCCACATCGGCCTGAGCCTGCAGCGCTTGCGGCGTGATGCGAAGGTCTTCCATCGTCACCTCGCCGGCAAGCACCGCATCCAGCGTTATCTCCGAAAGCGCCTTGCCGTGCTTGCCGGTCACCTCTCCGGGCTGTGTTTCGGCAAGTGGATAGTCGGCGCGGGTATGGGTCATGATTTCGTTCCCGTCAGTATGACATCGACCTCTTCGGGAGCCGCACCAGCCTCGGTCAGCCCGGTTTCGATGGCATAGATGAGGGCGACGCGGGCGTGGTAGCGCGAACCCATGGCCTCGCCCCGCTGCGGCACCACGATGGGCTCCGGCATTTCGCCCAGCGCATAGGCGGCCGCATTGGCACCCAACGCGCGATAATGTTCGAGCCTGGTGATCGGCGCATTGGAAAACAGTTCGAGGTTGTTATGCGGCTGGCGGTCGCGCTGATGGATGACAGCCGTGCCCTTGGCCTGGATGCCGATGCCGATGCCGCTGCCGGCAAGCCGAGCGGCGGACAGGCCGAGGAAGGAGGTATCGGCCGTGTGGCGGAAGCGAACGACGCGCGCCTTGAGCCCGCGCCCGCGAATTGCATCCAGCATGGCGCCAAGGACCTCGGAAAGCCGATGCCCGGCCGTCGTCCGGTAAAGCTTCAGTCCGAAGGCCGGGCTGATGCCGATAACCACGTCGTCCTTCGCCGATCCGTTGGCCGCCGGCCCAACGTTGCGATAGCGGATATGTCTCGCCTCGTCTTTCTCGTGCAGCGCTTCCGAACGCAACACTTCCTTCTGGTCCAGCACATCGCGAATGTCGTTGAGCTGGAGCCGCCGTTCTTCAGACACGCGATAGCCGGAGCCTGGACCGAGATAGTCGTTCGGATCGTTGACCGCGCTGACGATGCGCCCATTGCGGATCATGGCCGAGGTCTGGAGATAGTCGCCTGAAAGGCGCAGCTTCACCACGTTCAGCAGGTTCTCGGCCTCTTCGCGGAAACCCCGGTTGGCCAGCGCCTTGACCACGTCGATCACGGTGATGCCACGCTCCTTGATGGCCTCGCTGATGAAGCTCACGTCGCGCGGCATCAGGCTGCGCGTATCGTCGGAGCCGGAGGCGTAGACCACACTGGTCTTCATATCCTCGGTCGGCGTCGACAGGCCGAGTTCCTCGAACACTGCGGCGATCGCCTCCACCGCCCGCTCGCGCAACTCGATCGCGCGTGACTCAGGCAGTGGCGTCAATCCGCCATCGGCCTCGAAATCGCGCTGCAGCACCAGATAGTCTTCCAACTCCTCGCCGTTGATCAGCGACGGGTTGAATGAATTGTCGTATTTCAGGATCGATCCCATCCCCGAGCAGATCAGGTCCGAGCCGGCAATCAGGTAGGGAAGGATCTTGGCGCCGACGCGAATCTCCGATTCGGTGGAGCGCGCGTCATTCCCGGATGCGCATTCGAGGTCGAGCCAGACGGCGATGAGGTTCTCTGCCATCAGCTCGCGGACGCCACCAGGTATGGTGGCGGTCAAAGGCGCCCCGTCGATGCCGCCATTTTGCGTACCCTGCACCCCCATGCCGCGCTGCAGGCAGAGACAGCGTGCCTCCAGGTAAAGCAGCGACTTTGCCTCGTGGAAGCCCATCAGCAATTCGGAGCCGGCACCCGACGTGCAGCGCATCTTCACGCCGCGCGATGCATAGGCGGCGGCGAGAAATGCCTTGGACCACGGCGTGTCGTCGCCATCGGTGAACGATTTTTCGGTACCGTAGACGGAAACGGTTTCGGCATAGGACGTGAAGCCGGCCATGGCGATGCGCAGCTCCTCCGCCTCCTCGCTGGAGCATTGGAACAACGTTCCCCAGCGGCCGACGGCGCCGCCCACCGCACACGCCACCGCGTTGGACCAGGCGTTGCGCGACACGCGCATCGTGGTCTCTATCTCGTCGAAACCGAAGGCGACGGCGGTTGCGGCATCGGCGGCGAGCTGCAGCGGGTCGTCCTTGGCGTTGGTCACATGCGCCTGGTTACCCGGCGTCTTGCGTGCCCGCATCTTCGAATAGGCGAAGGCGATCTCCAACGCGTTGAGCTGCGACACGACCTCGGCGAGTTTGGCGGGTGTCATGCCATGCGCTAGCCGCACCAGTGTTTCGCGCGGCACATTCATGTCGACCAGCCAGCGTGCGACGGTCGCCGAGTCCAGCGCCATCGCTTCAGGCGCCACCTCCGGGTCGATGTGATGGCGGGCTATGAACCGGTCGATCATGTCGTAATCGTGCTCGAGCACGCCATCAAGGGACACGACGCGCCCGCCCTGGATGCCGATGCCGGGTTTGGGATCGGCCGGGCTGGAGAAGGCGGAGAAGCCATTGGCGGGGTCTTCAGCCGCGAATTTGTCCAGCCGCAACGGCCGCTCGTCCCAGTCGGCGAAGCGCTTCCAACGGTTCAGTTTCGGCGTCATGCGTGCGTTCCTCGACCCAGCGGAAAGACTATTGAATGCCCGCTCGTCACACAATGGCCCGGATCGAACAGCCCTGGATCCCCTGGCCGATGCCATCGACCCGCGCCATTGAACGCTTTCTGGCCATTTACGATCTCGACCGCTTCGATCTCCCGCTCTTGTCGAGGCATCACAGCGCGATAATTCTCCTGAAGGGGTGGGTTTTTCACTCCTGAAAGGAGCCGGCCATGAAACATCAGACACTCGACCAACTGCATGCCGTCGCCAAGATTGAATCCTCGGCTGCATATTCCGCAATGACACGAAATCAGCGCATAGAGCGCTGGGCTGAACTGCTGGAGCGTAATCCCGAGCGATGCCTTGGTGCGTTTGCAGGCACCGAACATCTTCACCCTGGAGCACGTGCAGCGATGCGGGGCGAGGGATCGGCAATTTCGGTTGCCTTCGAAGATCCGGTGCTGCGCGCGTCGGGTTTGAAAGACGATACGTATGGTGAGGCAAAGCGCTTTTTCGAGCTGAACGACTGGCAGCTGCACGACATCGTCTGCGATTGTCACGTCGGCTCAACCATGAGAGCGCGTTGGGCCGCCAGCCGGGTCCGCTCAGCGATTAGCGGCAGGTTCTTTACGTGGTTGAGGCAAAGGTTAATGGGCTGACCGGAGGCGGGGATCGTCGCCTGGTTGAGCCGATATAAGGTCTTCGTTACCCGACGCGGGGATCAACGCTTGTCCTCGTGATACAGCCTGTCGGTCGCCCGGTCGCTTTCCCTGCGTTCGGCGGGGCCAGGACGGCGACGCCTCGCAACAACATAGGCCATCAATATGACCAGCAACAATGGCCCACCGGCGACGACAAGCAACCACATGACACTTTCAAACATGGCACATCTCCTTTCCAAGACAATCGGCAAGGAGAAGAACCGTTCCGCTCATGACGACATGGGTGACGCGATTGGACTCGTTTGACGGCGCTCGAACTACCGGCTGCGTTCGTATGTTCCGACAAGTTCGGCTTGCTCAAGCGCGTGTTTTTGCGCCTCCTGCCAGATCCGTTCGACGCCCGCGCTCGCCGGGATGGCAAGGCTCGGCGTGTCGAGCGCAGCCAGCCGGAAATGGTAGTGATGAACGCCATGCCCGACGGGTGGTTGAGGGCCATCATAATAGGCGTTTCCGAAATCGTTCGTGGCTTGCCTGAGGGCCTGCGGACCCGGCTTGCCGCTTTCCGCCTCGGGAAGTTCGCGGGTGTCGGGGGAGATGTTGAACACTGCCCAATGGCCGAACATGCCGCTTGGGGCATCAGGGTCCTGGACGACGAGAACGAGGCTCTTCGTCTCGGCCGGCACACCGGCCCACTTCAGCGGCGGAGACACGTTCTTGCCGTCTCGGGTGTATTTTTCGGGAATCTGTCGGCCTTCGGCAAAGGCGGTACTGCTGAGTGTGAGGGGCATGCTTCACTCCTACGGCGACAGTTGATCGCGTGCATCGGCACGCTATTTGTTGGTCCGCATCTTCTGTCTCGGATTGATCCCGCCGGCGGCGTTGGTGTCGTTTTCGACGTCGCCTTCAACCGTGTTCTCGCCTTCAAGCTCGAACTCTTCGCCTTCCTTGATCGTTCCCTTCGAGCTGCCGATACCAGGGTTGTTCGCCAAGTCGGCATCGCTCGGTTTCTTCCACTTTGGATGCTTGGTTCCGGTCATCAGGAAACTCCTTCGAAGAGGTTTTCGGTTTCAAAACCGCAAGCCGGATGAATTGTTCCGGCCTCTTTCATGGGCTCGCTATCCGCCTCGGCTAAAGCCCAAACGGATAAGTGTCGGGAACACCGGTTCCTGCGTGTTCCGGGCCAAGCGGCATCACCGCCGCGGTTTTGTCGAACCATACGAACGCGTCGAATTGCCGGGGCAAGGAGACGTCGGCATAGTGACTACGCAACTCGGTTTCCGGCCGGTAGATCACACCAATGAAGCGCTCCAGCCTGCGTTCCAGGAGGCGCTCGCGCAGCGCGTCGTCGCGCCTCAAGTCGAGCAGGAAACGCGGCACGCGGCTATCGTGGCAAAGCCGCTCGTAGCTGTCGGGGTGGGAGGCGCGAACCTGCTTCACCTCCATTTCCCCGTCCCAGTCGCTGGCGGCAGCCACGGTGCCGGAATGGGTGCCAAGGCCGATCAGCGCGGCCTCATCGCCGAAACGTTGCCGGCAGAGTTGGCCGATATTCAGTTCGTCCCTGACGACACCCATCTCGGTGTAGCGGGCATCGCCGATGTGCGAATTGTGCGCCCACACGATAGCCTTGGAGTTCGGGCCACCAGCATCCAGCAAATGTTCCAGCGTGTCGAACATATGGGTGTCGCGCAGGTTCCAGGATTCAGCGCCGCCATAGTACATGATCCGGTAATACCGCTCGGCGGCGGCAATCAGCCGGGCATTCTGGCTGGCGTCGAGGAAATCCACACCGTCCTGCCTTGCATATTCGAGTTGTCTGGCGAGCAGGTCCCGGCATTGCTCAAGCACCGCTTTCTCGCATTTTTGATAGCCGGCGGTGAGCACCGCGCGGCCGTAGGTGGATGGCTCGTTCTGCCAAGGTGTCAGGCAGCCATAGCGCTCGCGCGCGACCTTCGCCGCCTGCGGGTCGACCCGGTCGAGATAGTCGAGAACCGCGGCGATGGACCCGCTCATATTGTAGATGTCGAGGCCGTAGAACCCCGGTTGCCCTGATGGCTCAAGCTTCTCGTTGTGGTGGCGCATCCACTCGACGAAAGCCGCAAAATCGGTGTTTCGCCACATCCATGTCGGAAACCGCTGAAATGGCGCAATGGCGCCGGCTTGCGGCTGACGACGGCGAACGTAGCGGTCGATCGCGGCGGCATCGGGCCAATCCGCCTCGACCGCGACAATGGTGAAACCGTGCCGTTCGACGAGCCTGCGGGTGATCGCCGCGCGCGCCTTATAGAATTCGGACGTGCCATGGCTTGCCTCGCCAAGCAGGACGACGCGCCGGTCGGCAAACCGATCGAACAATTCGCCAAAGGTCGGGTCGTCGAAATCCGGAAGCGGTTCAGCCGCCCTCGCGATCATATCGGGCAGGCTGACGGGAGGCGGATGTCGGAGCGGCCGACCGACCTCGGCCAGCTTGTCGCCCTCCGGCCAACCTTGTTCGCCGATGAGCGGGACGAACCGCACACGGCCGTAATCCTCTTCGCTGTAGGTCGAAGCGCCTGTGCGCGTGACCTTTAGCAGACGCTGCAAATCCGGATCGTCGCCGACTGGAACGACAAGGACGCCTCCGACATCGAGTTGTTCCTGAAGAGCCAGCGGCGCACCCGGTCCGCTGGCCGCCACCACGATGGCATCGAATGGTGCGGCCTCCGGCCAGCCCTTGGTGCCGTCGCCTGTGCGGACCTCGATGTTGCGATAGCCCAGCTTCTCAAAACGTTGTTTTGCCGACTTGGCCAAACCGGGATGACGCTCGATCGTGTAGACATGTTCGACGATCCGGCTCATCACGGCGGCCGCATAGCCCGAACCGGTACCAACTTCGAGCACGTGATCACCGGCTTTGACATCCGCCATCTCGATCATGAGTGCAACGATATAAGGTTGGGATATCGTCTGTCCGTCCGCAATCGGCAGCGGTCCGTCTTCATAAGCGAACTCTTCGAAGCCAGGATCGACGAAAGCCTCGCGCGGAACTTCGCGCATGGCCTGCAGAATCTCGCGACTGCGGATGCCACGCCGGCCGACATGTACTTTGACCATTCGATCGCGGGCACGGGAGAGATCGAGCATTTCCAGCTCCGTTTGGTGGCCGCCCTTTGGTGATCGCTTGTCCGCGACGCCTGGAGGATATCCTTCGCGGCACCTTAGCGATCGCCTTGAGCTCGGCTGTCTAACCGCTGGAGGACTTCAAGGTTCCCACAATTCCCCGCACAGGCCCCCAGCTCATTGTGAATCGCGAACGGCCCTTTCTTGCTAGGCAGTGCGCGGTTCGAAGCCGGCCCTGATGGCGGATCAGAGCTTGCTCGGGCGCGCAGCCGCTCCAGTTACCTGCAGCGAAGCGCTGCTGGAGAACCGGTACCGGAGGTTGGGCAATGAACGACAAGGCTGGTGCAACGCCGCGGACGATCGGCCTCGAACGGATCGATCTCATGGACCGCTACTGGCGTGCCGCGAACTACATCTCGGTCGGCCAGATCTACCTGCTCGACAATCCGCTGTTGCGCGAACCCTTGAAGGCCGAGCACGTCAAGCCGCGGCTGCTTGGCCATTGGGGCACGACGCCGGGCCTGAATTTTCTCTACCTGCATCTGAACCGCGTTATCCGCGAACGCGAACTCGATGTCCTGTTCATCTGCGGTCCGGGCCATGGCGGTCCCGCGATGGTCGCCAACACCTGGCTCGAGGGCACCTACAGCGAAATCTATCCTGATATCGGGCAGGGCGAAGACGGCCTGAGGAAACTGTTCCGGCAGTTTTCCTTCCCCGGCGGCGTGCCAAGCCACGCCGCGCCCGAAACGCCCGGCTCCATCCATGAGGGCGGCGAACTCGGATATGCGTTGGTCCATGCCTTTGGTGCGGCCTTCGACAACCCGGATCTGGTGGTTGCCTGCGTCGTTGGCGACGGCGAAGCCGAGACCGGNGAGACCGGTCCGCTCGCGGCGTCATGGCATTCCAACAAGTTCCTGAACCCGGGGTCGGATGGTGCCGTCCTGCCGATCCTGCATCTTAACGGCTACAAGATCGCCAATCCAACAATCCTTGGCCGCATGGACGACCAGGAGTTGCGAAACCTTTTCGCCGGCTATGGCTACGAACCATTCTTCGTGGAAGGCCACGAGCCGCTTGCCATGCACCAATCCATGGCCGGGACGCTCGACACGGTGCTCGATCGCATCCGGTCCGTTCAGGAACAGGCCCGGTCTCCGGGATGGCGTGGCGGGCGTCCGCTGTGGCCGATGATCGTGCTGCGCAGCCCCAAGGGCTGGACCGGACCAAAGGAGGTCGATGGCGAGAAGGTCGAAGGCTTCTGGCGTGCGCATCAAGTGCCGGTGTCGAACGCGCGGGGAAATGAGGAACACCGCAAGATACTCGAAACCTGGATGCGAAGCTATGAGCCGGAGAAACTGTTCGACAAAAACGGACACCTTCTGCCGGAACTCGCTGCGCTGGCTCCGACTGGATCAAAGCGCATGGGCGCGAGCCCATACGCGAATGGCGGGCTGTTGAAGCGCGACCTTGTGCTTCCGGACTGGAAAAGCCTGGCGCTGGAAGTGCCCCGGCCGGGAGGGGTCGTTGCCGAAGCGACGCGGATTTGTGGAAGCTACCTTCGCGAAGTGTTCCGCCTTAACGCCAAAGCGCAAAACTTCCGGCTGATGGGACCGGATGAGACATCGTCCAATCGCCTCGACGATGTGTTCGAAGTCACGGATCGGGTCTGGATGGAGGGCATCGAGCCCTACGACGTCCATCTTTCCCGCGACGGCCGCGTCATGGAAGTGCTGAGCGAGCATCTCTGCCAGGGCTGGCTCGAAGGTTATCTGCTCACCGGCCGTCACGGCCTGTTCTCGTGCTACGAGGCCTTCATCCATATCGTCGATTCCATGGTCAACCAGCATGCCAAATGGCTGAAGACCTCCGGCGAACTCGCCTGGCGCAAGCCGATCGCCTCGCTCAACTATCTCTTGACCTCTCATGTCTGGCGCCAGGACCACAATGGCTTCAGTCATCAGGATCCGGGTTTTGCCGACCTGGTCGCCAACAAGAAGGCCGATACGGTCAGGCTCTACTTCCCGCCGGATGCCAACACCCTGCTGTGGATTACCGACCATTGCCTGAGGACCTATAACCGCATCAACGTCGTCACTGCCGGCAAGCAGCCGACGCCGCAATGGCTGTCCGTCGAGGAAGCCGAAGCCCATTGCAAGGCGGGCGCGGGGATCTGGGAATGGGCCGGCACCGTGGCCAAGAGCGAGGAGCCGGATGTGGTCATGGCCTGCGCCGGAGACGTGCCGACGCTGGAAACGCTGGCCGCGACGGACATTCTGCGCTCCGCAATCCCCGACCTGAAAATCCGCGTCGTCAACGTCGTCGACCTGATGACGTTGCAGTCGAACACCGAGCATCCGCACGGTCTCGCCGACCAGGCCTTCGACGCGTTGTTCACGAAAACACAGCCGGTCATTTTCGCCTATCATGGCTATCCCTATCTCATCCATCGCCTGACCTATCGCCGCGCCAACCATGACAACATGCATGTGCACGGCTTCCGCGAGGAGGGCACCACAACTACGCCGTTCGATATGGTGGTGCTCAACGAACTCGATCGCTACCACCTCGCGCTTGCCGCCATCGAGCGCGTGCCGGGGCTGGCCGAAAGGACCAAACGCCTTGCCGGCGAACTCCACGACCGGCTGGTGAAGCACAAGGCCTATGTCCGCGAGCATGGCGAAGACATGCCCGAAATCCAGAAATGGAGCTGGCCCGCGAACGCGGCAAAGGTCCGCCAATGATGCGCCAATCGATCCTGGCATTGAATGCCGGCTCGTCCAGTATCAAGTTCGCGCTTTACGATCTTGCTTCGCCGCAAGATCTACAACTCGTTTCGCGCGGCACGCTGGATCTGGGCGACGTACCCACACTGCGCGCGACAGCGGCCGACGGAACTGCGCTGTGCGACCGGCAACTCACCGCCGACAAGCCGCGTGACACAGCCATAGGCGAGATGCTGAATTGGGTGCGGGGCGAACTTGGTGCAAGAAAACTTATCTGCGCCGGCCATCGCATCGTGCATGGCGGGAGCGAGTTCATCGAACCCGTCCGGTTGACCCCAGCCATCATCGAGGCCATCGACAGGCTGACGCCGCTCGCTCCGCTGCACCAGCCCCGCAGCCTCGCGCCGGTCCGCGCCATAGCCGCCTTGCAACCGGACCTGCCACAGGTCGGGTGTTTCGACACTGCCTTCCATCGGACGATCGAGCCGCTCGTGCGGCGCTTTGCGCTTCCCCGCGAATATGAAGGAGAGGGCCTGCGCCGCTACGGTTTCCACGGCCTTTCCTACGAATATATCGCCGGGCGGCTCGGCGAGATATCGCCATCTCTCGTGGCGAAACGCACCATCATCGCCCATCTCGGCAACGGGGCGAGCCTTTGCGCCCTGCGCGGGGGCAAAAGCGTCGATACCACGATGGGGTTTTCCGCCCTCGACGGCCTTGTCATGGGTACGCGCTGCGGCGCCATCGATCCCGGCGCGCTGTTGTATCTCTTGTTGGAAAGAGGCATCGCGGCGGACGAATTGCAGACGATGCTCTACGAGCGATCCGGACTGCTCGGTGTATCCGGTATTTCGGGCGACATGCGGACGCTGGAAGCGAGCGATGACCCTCACGCCGATGAGGCGATGGAGCTTTTCGCCTTCCGCGCGGCGAGGGAGGCGGCGGCACTCGCGAACACGATGGGTGGGCTCGAATGCCTGGTGTTCACCGCCGGCATCGGTGAACGGTCATCCCCCATCCGCAAGGCGATATGCGGGAAATTGACGTGGCTTGGCGTGGCGCTTGACCAACATGCCAATGACGCCCACGCCGAGATCATCAGTTGTCCAGACAGCAAGGTGGAAATCCGCGTGGTTGCGACTGACGAGGAAAAAATCGTTGCGCGTCATAGCCGCGTGGCGATGCAAGCCTGAAGGAAATGCGATCCAGTTCCGGCCCGAGCAGGAGAAGGCCGCCAACTCCTGTCAACGCCAATGCTGCGCCTAACGCCGACGGTGCATCTGACAGCCAGGGGAACCAGTCGGGCCGTACCGCGTCATAGAAGCAGGTTGGTTGCAGCCAAGGAAAGTGACATCGATGATCAGGCTCCTTCTTGTCGTCGCCGCTGCGCTCGCCCTTGCATGCGGTGCGACGGACGCAGCCAAGCTGGACCCTAACGCCGTCAACCAGGCCCAATTCGCCGCCGGCGAGCCGAAAGGCGTCGATCCGACCGTTCTGAGGGCGCAGATCCTTTTGGATCGCGCCCGCTTCTCGCCGGGCCTGATCGATGGCCGCCTGTCGGAGAACTTCGCCAAGGCGGTCGGTGCCTATCAGACTGCGAACGGTCTCCAGGCGGACGGCAAGCTGACACGCGAGACCTGGGACAAGCTGGTGGCAGCCTCCACCCGTCCGGCCTTGATTGCCTACGAACTGGCGACCAAGGATGTGCGCGGACCTTTCACCAAGCGTATTCCGGCTCGCATGGAGAAGATGGCCCATCTAAGGCGGCTCGGCTATCGCAACGCGATGGAGAGGCTGGCTGAGCGCTTCCATGTCAGCGAAAAATTGCTGAAAATGCTCAATCCAGGCGCCACCTTCCGGAAGGCAGGCACGATGTTGATGGTGCCCGATGTTGGCCGAGGCGATCCTCCAGCCGCCATTGCCAGCGTCGAGGTCGACAAAGGCGCTCGCGTGGTGCGCGTGCTCGATGCATCCGGCAAATGGCTCGCAGTCTACCCCGCCTCGATCGGTAGCGACGAGAAGCCGGCGCCGAGCGGCACGGCAGAGGTCAAGCGCGTGGTGCACAACCCCACCTATCACTACGATCCGAAGTTCGCTTTCAAGGGCGTCAGGACCAAGCGGCCCTTCACTATCGCAGCCGGGCCGAACAATCCGGTGGGATCGGTCTGGATCGACCTCTCCATCGAAAGCTACGGCATTCATGGCACGCCCGAACCCGGCAAGATCGGCACGACCTTCTCGCACGGCTGTATCCGGCTGACCAACTGGGATGCCGAAGACCTCGCCTCCGTGGTGCAAGAAGGCACCACGGTCAACTTCAAGGACGAGATGGCGGACGTCGGCAACGAGCCGCCGCAGTAGCACATCAGGCCGAAAGCGGTGTCCGTGACGGCGGCCGCCAAAACTTCCTGTCGTTGGAGGCTGCCCCTGGAATTTGGCCCGGCGGGTGAATCTGGCACGGCGGGACGAAACTCGTTTTGGGAAACGTTTGTGGGACAGGCAACGCTCAAAGCCGGCGCCCCGACATTGGTGCCGTAGAGCAAAGACCCTTCGGCAGCGGCGACACCGCGCACGACGCCCAAGGAGACCGGAAATGTCTGCCGACGCCTATATCAACCGGATCGCGACAGCGGTCCCGGAGCATGAAGTTCATCAATTCTATCTGCGGTTTGCGGCTTCGATGCTTGCTGCCAATCGCAGGAGGATCTTTGAACGCATGGCCGGCCTTGCCGGCATCGAAAGCCGCTATTCCTGCTTTGCGCCCGCCATCGACCCCGAAGGAGCGTATGTCGACCGTGCCGGAACCTTTGTCCGCGGCGCATTCCCCGGAACGGCCGCGAGAATGGCGATGTTTTGTGAAGCTGCTCCTGTCCTGGCAAAAAAAGGCGTCGACGGATTGCAGCTTGGCGACGAAGCGTCGCGCATCACCCATCTGATCGTCACCACCTGCACCGGGTTTTCCGCGCCAGGTATCGATCTGGACCTGGTTCAGAGCTGCGGCCTGTCGGACAGGGTCGAGCGCACGATGATCGGCTTCATGGGCTGCTACGCTGCGATAAATGGCCTCAAGCTGGCCCGCCACATCGTTCGCTCCGACCCGCAATCGAGAGTCTTGCTGGTCAATATCGAGCTCTGCACCTTGCATCTCAATGAAACCACCGAACTGGAAAAGCTGCTGTCCTTCTGTCTTTGGGGCGACGGCTGCGCGGTCGCCCTCGTCACCGCCGAACCGCCCGGCATCAAGCTCGACAGTTTCCACTGCGTTGTCGCGGACGAGCGACGAGACCTGATGAGGTGGGACATTCGCGATCATGGCTTCGACATGGTTCTTTCTGGCCAGGTTCCTGCGGCGATCCACGACGCGTTGCTGAGCAACCAGGACGCCTTCCTCGGCGGTCGGCCTACCGAAGCGATCGATCTGTGGGCCGTTCACCCCGGCGGGCGCTCTATCCTCGACGCTGTTGAAAGGGCGCTGAACCTCACGCCGGCCGCGCTCAAGCCGTCGCGCGAGGTGTTGCGCCGATACGGAAACATGTCGTCGGCCACCGTTATGTTCGCGCTGCAAGAGATGCTGAAGGCGGCGCCGGGCCTGCTCGGCTGCGGCATGTCGTTCGGACCCGGCCTGACGGCTGAAACCATGCTCTTTCGAACAGTATCATGAGCGAACTGCACCAACGTCGCCTTGTCCCGGAAATCCTGGACGGATTGGCGGCCGACGATCCGCGTGCGCTCGCCTCGCGCCGCGATCTCCGCCGCATCAACGCGCTGATGTTCCAGGCGCGGATCATGGCGTCATTGCTGCGGAAATTCGTGCCGAAGCCGCCACGGCGCATTCTGGAGATAGGCGCCGGCGACGGTACCTTCATGCTGGCGGTGGCGCGGCACATGGCCAGGCATTGGCCCGAGGTGGAATTGACAATGCTCGATCGCGCCGGTCTCCTCACCGCTGAGCTCTCCGCCGATTTCGGCAGGCTGGGGTGGACCATCGAAGGCATCACCGCCGACGTATTCGACTGGGCGGAAGGTGCCGAGGGCAAGCGGTTCGACGCGATCACCGTCAATCTGTTCCTGCATCATTTCGACGATGCCGGTCTGGTGCGTCTGTTTTCCCTGCTGCCGACGAAGGCGCCGCTGCTGCTTGCGACGGAACCGCTGAGATCGATGCCGGCGCTGGCAGCGGCTCGCCTTCTGCCGGTGATCGGCGTGAATGACGTGACCCGACATGATGCGGCCCAGAGCGTGCGTGCCGGCTTTCGCGGCAGCGAACTGTCCGGTCTCTGGCTCGCGGCCGGTCGCAAGCCGCTCGAGGAACGGCGCGCCGGTCTTTTTTCCCATGTCTTCGTCGGTGTCAGCGACAATGCCGCTTTTGAGTTGAACCCGTGAGCAACTTATCGACCCATGATGCGATCGTCATCGGCGCCGGCCCGGCGGGCACTTCCGCCGCACTCACACTGGCCCGACATGGGTGGTCCGTGGCGATCGTGGAAAAGAGCGCGTTCCCGCGCCGCAAGGTCTGTGGCGAATACATTTCGGCGAGCAATCTCGTGCTTCTCGATCGATTGGAGATCGGCGATGCCTGGCGCGCTGATGCTGGCCCCGAAATCCGCCGCGTAGGCTTCTTTTCCGGCGAGACCTGCGTCGAGGCGCCGATGCCGGACGCAAAATATAGTCCTGCAAAAGACGGTTTCGGCCGCGCGCTGGGCCGTGACGTTCTCGACGCGCTGCTGTTGCAGGCGGCGCGATCGGCGGGCGCCGAAATCTTCCAGCCTTGCCGGGCCGTTGCCATCGATCGGGATGGGGACATGCAAAGGGTGCGCATTCAGGCAAGGGGCGAGAATTCGGGCGACGAGACGACGACCTTGCGGGCGCCGGTGATTGTCGCCGCGCATGGTTCCTGGGAACCGGGACCGCTGCCAAGCCAGCTCGAAAAGACCAACCGTCCGTCGGACCTGCTCGGTTTCAAGGCGCACTTCACCGGTTCGACGCTCGCGCCCGATCTGATGCCTCTGCTGGCGCTTCCCGGCGGCTATGGCGGCATGGTCATGGCCGATCATGGCCGTCTGTCGATCTCGTGCTGCATAAGGCGCGAGATGCTCGCGCGACTGCGCTGGAAGCATGGGTCCGGACGTGATGGCGTCGAAAACCCTGTGTCGGCCGCTGACGTGGTCTTCCATCATCTCATGGCTTCTTGCCGGGGTGTCAGCGATGCTCTGGATGGAGCCCGCCTCGATGGGCGATGGCTTGCAGCCGGCCCCATCCGTCCCGGTATCCGGGCCTGTTATGAAAAGGATATCTTCCGCGTCGGCAATGCCGCCGGGGAGTCTCATCCGATCATCGCCGAAGGCATCTCGATGGCGCTTCAGTCCGGTTGGCTGCTAGCCAGGGAACTTGCTGGCGCGCCAAGCGGTCGGGCAGGGCGCGAAGCTGCCGGCAGGCGCTATCAAGCGGCCTGGCGAGGATTGTTTTCGACGCGCGTCCACGCTGCCGCGGCTATCGCCCGAATAGCGCTCGGCCCCGGCGGTCCCGCATTGATGGCGGCGGCTGTCCGGAACTTCCCGCAAACACTGACACTTGGCGCGCAAATGAGCGGCAAGACGAGGCCAGTTCCCGGTCTTGCATGACCGGCGCTATCTGATGGCGATCTGGAACAGATGCAAACCGCCACCGGCAAGTGCGTTCGGCAGATCCTCAAGATCTTCCGGTGTGCGCATGTCTGAATGGGCCGGGATAGAGAACCGCGTTATGGGGTCTCCGCATGATGGCGTCGGCCCGTCAGCGACGAGCGGTCTGTCCCGGGTCTCCCTTCCGCGCCTTCTCAGGGACGAGTTTTCCGGCATTGGCGCGAAGTCCCCGGACGAATTCCTCGATGTAAGGCAGGAATTCGAACAGCAGAATGATGACAAGCATCGTCACGATGTAGGTGACGGGCAGAGGTTCCGATTTCCAGACAAGATTGAATCGTGCCGACTCTGATCCCAAGCCGAAGAGTGCGAGGAATTGACCCCAGTGCAGGGAGATCACGATGATGATGCCCATCAGCGGGATCATCTCCAGAAAGCTGTGAACGTGCTGCTCGACCGGCGTCACGGTTCGTGCTGTCGTGGCGTAGCGCACATCCCACATGGCCGTGGCTTCGTGGACGAGGAATGCCACAAGCATGCCGGCGATGATCAAGGCGTTGATATCGAGGAACATGGCCGCCAATAGCGGAATGCCGACCTCAACGAACATCAGGAGATGAATAAGGGATTCCTTGGCGCCAGTCGTCGTCTCGATATGCGAGGCGCGATGACATAGCCAATCTGCGAACCCGGCCAGGAGCCAGAGCGGCAGGATGAAGTACATCAAAATAAGGACAGTCGGATCGGACAGCATCTCAGTCCCCGGTGGCTGGGCGGAGCGCTCGCGCCACTGTTCAATTGGTTAGATCAGGGGAAACCCCGACCATGCCAAGCGGTAAAGAACGACGGTGTTTTGCCGCTTCGACGAGACTTCAACGGTGCGGTGCCGGGCAGGTTCCGGACTCATCGCGAAGAGATCACGATCAGCGATCGCCTCCTGGCGCTGAAACAAGAGTCCCACGGTCCTCCGCAGGGCGATCCGTGGGATTGGTGGTTTCGTTGCCATATTGCCAGGCGGGCCGGCCTTCACCATCTAGCCATGATGGCGATGTTCAAATCGAAAACACCCGGCTCATCCTCGCTTCAGCAGGATCTCTTTGGTGCTGTCGACGATCTGCCGGAAGGTTTTCGCTACCAGCCTGGATTGATCACCCCACGGGAAGAAACCGAACTCGCCAGGCAACTGGGCGCTTTGCCTTTCCAGGCGTTCGATTTCCATGGCCATTTGGCCAACCGGCGGGTCGTCGGTTTTGGCTTGCGTTACGACTATGATCGGCGCGAAGTCGTGCAGGCGCCGGCTATACCTGACTTTCTGTTGCCTCTGCGCGAAAAGGTTGCAGCCCTTGCGCGACGGCCGGCCGAAGCCTTCGCACAGGTGCTGATAAATGAATATCGGCCTGGCGCCGGCATTGGCTGGCACCGTGACAAGCCTCATTTCGAGGACGTGGCGGGCGTCTCGCTGCTGGCGCCCTGCAGCTTCCGGCTCCGGCGAAAGAACGGCACCAAATGGGATCGCCGGACCATCGTCGTCGAGCCAAGGTCGGCCTATCTGATGACCGGACCATCGCGCACGGAATGGGAGCACAGCATTCCGCCGGTTGACCTGCATCGATACTCGATCACCTTGCGGACTTTGCGGTCTCAAAATTCTTGAATCGCATGCGCTCCTGCTGAGCTTTGAGATCGCCTTGCGATGCCATCACGAGTTGTTGAGCGCAAACTGTTCCGGGAACCTCCCAACCACAAGTTGGTTTGGAAGACAGGTCCAACTTTCACAGGTGGAGAATGTCCGTGGCCCGTGCGCAATCCAAGTTGGTGATCTCCCGGCGTCCGCTTCATAAAACACCGATGGCGGTGGCCAATGCGTGTTTCATCGGCACGTTGCTGACCGACGTAACCTACTGGCAAAGCGCGGAAATGATGTGGGCCGATTTTTCCGCCTGGCTACTCTTCGCCGGCCTGGTCGTGGGCGTGCTCGCGGTTCTGCTGGCGCTTGTCGATTTGTTCACCGGTCGACTTTCCGGTGCGGCAAGGTCTGCGTGGCCCTCGCTTCTCGGCAATCTCGTCGTGCTGGTCATATCGTTCTTCAACGCGCTGGTGCACAGCCGCGATGCCTGGACCTCGGTCGTGCCGACAGGGCTCACCCTGTCAGTCGCGGCGGTGATCGTCCTGCTCCTCCTCTGTCTGCTGGAATGGAGTTTCGGCCGCAATCGAGTGGAGGTGGTCGAATGAGCGCCATGATGTTTTCCAGCCGATATATCCAGCGCGCGGCTGGTCTCGGTCTGTTGTGCGGTTCGCTCCTCACACTGCCGGCGTGCAGCAATGATGAGCCGGACCCAGGCGATCAGGTCGGAGCGAACCCGACACTGCCAGAACTGACTCAGTATCTTGTTCCGCCGATGCACGTCGCTTCGGTCGTCGGATGGAAACAGGATGAGACGCCGACAGTCGCCAAGGGCCTGCAAATCAAGGCCTTCGCGAAAGGACTGAAGCACCCGCGCTCGCTCTACACTTTGCCGAACGGCGACATTCTCGTGGTCGAATCCGTGGCGCCGCCCGGTGCTGCAATCAAGCGTCCGAAAGACCTGGTCATGGGCTGGATCGAGTCCATGGCGACCTCGGGCGGAGGAACTGAGGGAAGCAACCGGATCACCTTGCTGCGCGACACGAACGGCGATGGCATGCCCGATGTCCAGGACATATTCCTCGATCATCTCAATTCGCCCTTCGGCGTGGCCCTGGTCGGCAACGATCTCTACGTCGCCAACACCGATGCCATCGTGCGCTACCCCTACACCACCGGCGATACCAAGATCACCGCGCCCGGCACCATACTAACACCGTTGCCCGGGGGGCCGATCGATCACCACTGGACCAAGTCGCTCGTCGCCAGTCCTGACGGGTCGCTGCTTTATGTCGGCATCGGCTCCAACAGCAACATCACGGAGAACGGCATCCAAGCCGAGAAGGACCGGGCCGCGATCTGGGAGGTCGACCGGGCCACCGGGCGCTATCGCATTTTCGCGAGCGGGCTGCGCAATCCCAACGGGCTGAGCTGGGAGCCGCAGAGCGGGGCGCTGTGGGCGGTCATCAACGAGCGTGACGAGCTCGGGCCCAATCTGGTTCCCGATTACATGACATCGGTCAAGGATGGCGCCTTCTATGGCTGGCCGTACAGCTATTATGGCCAGCATGTCGATCCGCGCGTGATGCCGCGGCGGCCGGACCTGGTGGCGAAAGCCATCCCTCCGGACTATGCCCTGAGTTCCCACGTCGCACCTTTGGGTCTGGTGTTCTACACCGGAACCAACCTGCCGGACTCCTATCGCAACGGCGCCTTTGTCGGCGAGCATGGCAGCTGGAACCGCAAGCACTTCAATGGCTACAAAGTCGTCTTCGTAGCGTTCAAGGACGGTCATCCGGAAGGCAAGCCGCAAGACGTCGTCACCGGTTTTCTCGAGAACGACAACAAGGCGCATGGGCGGCCGGTCGGAGTTGCCGTCGACAAGGCGGGTGCGTTGTTGATAGCGGACGATGTCGGAAACACGGTCTGGCGCGTGACGTCCGCATCCCCATAGATATTTCCGCAACAATGCCGAGTGATTGGGTAGCTCTCGCAGCAGTCAAGGACGTTCAAATGCAACTGATAGCCTTCGCCCTCAATTGCTCTCTCAAGGCCTCCGCCGACAAGGAGAAATCCTCCACCGACCGCCTGCTTGCCGATCTTCTGGCGGCGTTGGTGCCGCATGGGGTCAAGGGCGAGATCGTGCGTTCGCTCGATCACGACATCAAGCCGGGTGTGCTTTCAGACATGGGCAAGGGCGACGACTGGCCAAAACTCAGACAGAAGATTCTGGCAGCCGATATTTTCGTGCTTGGGTTGCCGATCTGGCTCGGTCAGCCCTCGAGCGTTGCCAAGCGCGTGCTGGAGCGCATGGACGCGTTCTTGGACGAAACCGATGATCGGGGGCGCATGCCGGCAGCCGGAAAGGTAGCTCTGGTGGCCATTGTCGGCAATGAGGATGGGGCGCATCACTGCCATGCCGCATGCTTTCAAGCCTTGAACGATGTCGGCTTCACCATTCCCGCCAATAGCGGAATCTACTGGGTCGGCGAGGCCATGAACGATGTCAACTATGTCGACCTGCCTGAAACGCCGGAAAAGGTTGCCGCCGCGATCGAAATGGCTGCTTCCAACGCTGCCCATCTCGCCAGCTTGTTGAAAGGCGAAGCCTATCCTGGCGTCTTGCGGTGAAGGTCGTTTTGCGGTGGGGTGTTGGCACTCGGTGTCCCAAGCGCCTGAATGCTCCAGCCGAACGCCACGCCGGTTCGCCTTTCTAATTGCCCGTGATCGCCGGATGGCAATAACGCAGCCCGTCGTGCCGCGGGCAAGACGGGCTGCGGGGTATCCTGCTAGGTCAGAATGAGCACGATCTTGTACGTATCCGGGTCGACGATCACGATCCGGCCGTCGGCGAGTACGAAATACTCATATGACTCATAAGCCGGGACAATCTTGACGATGCGAGCCGGCAAGCGATGCAGCCTGACCTTGTGACGCGGCACCTCGATGCCCACCGAAACGTCGAAGTCGACATTGGCTACGGGCTCGACCTTCGTTTCCTTGATCACCTGGGTGATCTGGGTTTTCTGTTCGACCGTCACATTGTTGATCGAAGCGGTTGAAGTCTTATCCTGCGTAGAGGTCTTGCCCTGGGCCTGCTGGTCCGTGGTAGTGCCGGCGTTGCCCTGGGCCTGCTCATCGGTCTGGACCTTGGCCTTGCCCTGGGCCTGCTGGTCCGTGGTGGCACCGGCCTTGCCCTGAGCCTGCTCATCGGTCTTCATCTTGGTCTTGCCCTGGGCCTGCTGGTCCGTGGTGGCGCCGGCCTTGCCCTGGGCCTGCTCATCGGTCTTCATCTTGGNGCCTGCTCATCGGTCTTCATCTTGGTCTTGCCCTGGGCCTGCTGGTCCGTGGTGGCGCCGGCCTTGCCCTGAGCCTGCTCATCGGTCTTCATCTTGGTCTTGCCCTGGGCCTGCTGGTCCGTGCTAGTGCCGGCCTTACCCTGGGCCTGCTCATCGGTCTTCATCTTGGTCTTGCCCTGGGCCTGCTGGTCCGTGGTAGTGCCGGCCTTGCCCTGGGCCTGCTCATCGGTCTTCATCTTGGTCTTGCCCTGGGCCTGCTGGTCCGTGGTGGCGCCGGCCTTGCCCTGGGCCTGCTCATCGGTCTTCATCTTGGNGCCTGCTCATCGGTCTTCATCTTGGTCTTGCCCTGGGCCTGCTGGTCCGTGGTGGCGCCGGCCTTGCCCTGGGCTTGCTCATCGGTCTTCATCTTGGCCTTGCCCTGGACCTGCTCATCGGTCTTCGTTCCGGTCTTGCAGTTAGCCGCCCCGGCGGCGCAGTTTGTATCTGCTCCCTGCTGGCTTTCCGACTGTTGTTGAGCCATCGCCGTTCCACAGCCAAGCCCGATCGCCAGCATGCTGGTGATGAGAACATGTTTCATAGGAAAATCTCCCTGAAAAAATCGTCCCTTCACCGGATAAAACTTCACAAAAAAGGGTTGGTTCCGGGATAAAGCCGAGGGACTGCCAAAACTCATCGGCACAATCAAATTTAAATGACCGGACCTTGGTGCGATGGGACGCTGATGTTTTCGCCAAATCAGGAGGAAGGAGATGGCTCATCTCCAACGCGAAAACGACGAGGAGTTCGAATGCAGCGGGACCGACGTCGAGCCGCGAATTGAGGTCGTCGAAGCGTGTGGCGAATGGTTCGTCCGTGTGATCGGAGGCGACCAGCAAGACAGTCGTCAGTTCGAGCTCGAGTCCGTTGCCCTTGCCTATGCAGAGGGCCAGCGCAGGCGTTTGAAACTTGCGACCATCGTGCGCCTTTAGCAGACCGGTTCCACGTGTGCGTTAGCTTGGAAGGGCATGACGATACGTCCGCACGTTGCCCGTCAGTGGATATCATATGACGGGGTAGGCAACACTGCGACTTGAAGCAAGGCGCTCACCTGGGTTCGTTGTTCATGCTCAGATACGTAGGATCGAACTCGGCAAGCTCTGCAAGCTGATCCCAATCCAGAATGGTGACTGTGTGATTCACCCAGGTGATGACCTTGATCTTTTTCAGGGATCCGATCACCCGGTTCATATGCACAACCGAAAGCCCCAGCACATCGGCCATCTCCGCTTGCGAAAGGGGCAGGTTGAAGCTCATGCCGCTGGTGCGCTTGACCACCTGCAGGCGAACAAAGAGTTCGCATATGAGATGGGCGAGATGCGAAGTCTTTGAGCGCCTGCCCATTGCCACGATCCATTCGCGGTGAATAGCGCCATCGACCAGTGTGTCGAGCCACAGCAACCGAGCCAGGTGCGGAGCCTGCTCGGTGATTGCCTTCAATTTGCTGTGGTCCGCGAACATGACACGGCAAGGCGAAAGTGCGACGATGCCGTGGTCCATCTTCCGGAGCAGGAAGGCATGGAGGTCGACGAAGTCGCCAGGCACTTGCAAGGAAGTGAACTGCCGGCCACCATCCTCGAGCACTTTGTAGCGTGCCGCCAGGCCGTCGAGCAGCATGGTGCTGTAGGCTGGCCGCGATCCTGTCGAGACGAGATCCTGGCCCTTTTCAAAATCTCGTCCAAAAGCGACCGTCTCGGCGAGCAGAGCCTTCTCTTCGTTGGATAGATCGTCATGCTGACTAAGTTGCAGATAAAGTGGTTCCAGCATGGCGGCCTCGGGGCGATCGAAGTGGGAAGCCGATCGCCTGTGTGTCGGGAAGCCGAACCCTAGGCCTTCGGAAGATGACGAACGCTATCATTTGACAGGCTGCGCCAGTTTTCGCGCAAACGCCAGTGCGCACGGGGAACCATTCGCACGTCGACGGATTTAGAACGCTGAGGCTTTCAGCGTGACATGATGAAACGCTACTATTTCGATCTCTATAATGGCGATGGCCTGGTCTCGGACGAGAACGGGCAGCTGTTTGAATCCCCAGAGCAGGCAAGAGCGGAAGCAATTCGCATCTTGCATGACATTGCTCGCGATGAAATGCCGGACCGCGATCTCGTCAAGATAACCCTTAAAATGCGCGACAAGGGTGGGACGCAGGTACTCGAGGCGTCTCTTACCCTCAACGCCGCCTGGACCGCCTGACAGCGTCATCAATGCATGGGCTCGCGGCAGCATCGAATCTTGTGGCGGGCTGTTATCGAAAAACTTGGTACGAAAATAACCAACCGGGTTCATCCCATATCCACATACGCCTTGCCCGGGATCGCAGCACCGACAGCAAGCCTCCACACGGCGATGGAGGAACAAAAAATACCGTTCGGGATTGGAACCTGTGGATTGGAGGATCGGATCCATGGACAGCAGGGAAGAGCGCATCAAACGGCGGGCCTACGAAATCTGGGAACGCGAAGGCCGGCCCACCGGACGTGAGCAGGAACACTGGGACCAGGCTGTGCAGGAGATAGAAGCGGAGGACCCGGAGACCGAACGCGGTCCGGTCGAGGCCGACCCGACAGTCGACGACCGCTCCAAAAGCTCGAAGGCGTAAAGTCTCGCCATCCCATCATCAGCCTGGCAACCAAAGTCGGGTTGGCAACCAAAGTCGGGCAGCCTTGTTTGTCCAGTATCAGCCGAGGAGATTGCCATGAGGAGTCCCCTGTCATTTCTGGTGTTGGCCACCGCGCTTGCGCTCGGCGCATGCGACAACAACACCGAACCGATGAAAGCCAACACCGACGCCGTCAACAAGAACCCGCAGGTCGATCAGGACGCCAGGCCCAAGTCCACGACTGGCGGCGACCAGCCGGCGACAGTGCCGAACCAATGAACTCCATCTCGTATTGCGATACCCCTCTGCTGCGCATCGCGTATCTCAGCGGTGGACCGACGGACGGTGCTCCAGTCGTCCTGCTGCATGGCTGGCCCGACGACGCGACCACTTATGCGCGCATTTCGCCGGCCCTTCATGAGGCCGGCTTTCGGACATTTTCGCCCTGGCTGCGAGGCTGTGGATCGACATCGTTTCTGTCGAAGGAAACCATGCGCTCGGGCGAGATCACGGCGATGGCGCAGGATGTGCTGGACTTCGCCGATGCGCTCGGCCTCAGCCGCTTTGCAATTGTCGGCCACGATTGGGGCGCCCGTATCGCCTACCTGCTGGCGTCGGTTTTCCCGGACCGCATCAAATGCTGCGCCGCGTTGTCGCTCGGCTGGCAACCGGGCAAGCTGGTGACGCCATCGCCCGAACAAGCGAAAGCATTCTGGTATCAGTGGTTCATGGCGACGAAGCGCGGCGCCGAGTTCGTGCGAAAGAACCGCAAGGAATTCGCCAGATTCCAGTGGGATACCTGGAGCCCGTTGGGCTGGTTCGACGATGCCATCTTCGATGAAGTGGCTAAATCCTTCGAAAACCCGGATTGGGCTGAAGTCACGCTGCATTCCTATCGGGTCCGGTGGGAAGAAGCCGAGCCCGATCCTCGCTATGCCGAACTCGCCCGCCAGGCGACATCGGTCAAGATCATCACCGTGCCAACCCTGACGCTTCATGGCGGCGATGACCGCGTGGTGTTGCCTCGATCTTCCGACGGGTTGGAGGGGCATTTCACCGCGTCCTACAAGCGGTTGGTGCTGGATGCCGTCGGGCATTTCCCCATGCGTGAAGCTCCGCAAGAGGTTTCGCGGCTGTTGGCGAATTTCCTCGACAGCCACGGCAAGCGATAGGCACCGCCGCTGCTCAGCCTTTCTTGGCGGAGCGGAACCTCACTCCACCGGCGTGCATTTCGTTTTCACGGATCGCGAAACCGGAACGCCATCCCGCCATCAATCCGCCCGTCATCAACCGGTAGTCAGGAGAATTCAGATGCAAGCTTCGGGTGCAATTTCAGGACACCATGCTGATCCAACACACCATGCTGGCCAATTGGTCATAGAGTCGTTTGCCGGAACGGTGACGGTACGATTTTCCGACGCCATAGTCGCTGCGACAGAACGGGCGAAAGTACTGCGGGAAGAAGGACATGAGCCCGTGTTCTATATCCCTTTCGAGGACATTTATTTCGACCTGTTCGAAAAGACGAATACGACAAGCGAGAGCCCGCCTAAGGGAACTGCAAGTTATTGGCGCGTCCATGCCGTGGGCAGCTCGGCCGACGATTTCATGTGGGCATACGAAACGCCGGATACCGCCGCGCGGGCCATTGCGCGTCATGGCACGTTCGATCCGCAAAAGGCACGGATCGATGTCGAACCCGCGGAGGACAAGCGGCACACGCCCCATGTCACCGAATAAATGCCGCGGACACCTGAAGTTGGGCGAGGCGAGACACCGGAACCACGCTAAGGCCTTGAGAACTCCTCATCGAGGATGCGCAGGGCCTCTTCATATTTGGCAGCCGGTGCCCCAACCTGCCGCGACTGCCAGATATTGTCCTCCAGATCGGCGCGCTTCACCGGCAGCGCCAACGGGTTCGAGGCAGCTCGCCGCACGAAGGCGAAATAGTCCTCGCCGTCCCTGCGCGACATGGCATCGACAGCAGAAGCAATGGTCGGGCCAAAGCCAGCCTCTTCCAGCCTGGTCCGGCTCCAGCCCTCGCCCTTTTCCACGACGTCATGAAGATAGGCGACGACCTTCTGGTCCATCGTTTCGACAGCATCGACGACACGCCGGCAGTGTTCGATATAGGGCTGCCCAGTCTTGTCACTCTGCGATGCATGGACCTCTTCCGCAATCTTGGCGGCACGGTAGAAAATGCTCATCTTGCCTGTCCCGGCCGCTCGCGGGCATGTCCAGCGACAGCGGCATTGCAACTCAGTTTCAAATTGGTTGCCGAGGTTGTTGTTCCAGGGGCGAGCCGATTTTCTTTAGAGTGCACCTCCACTGCGTCCTTACCATCGTTCCTCGGCATCGTGGTGCGGCAGGTCTATTCCACAGCAGACCCAGCCAAGTCGCTGCCTCGACCCATAGTTGTAGCGCGGCTCCAGTCGAGCCGGATCGTCGAACGTTCCGACATGCAGTGCGATCTCGCCAGGCGATGCATCATAGGCGAGGCTGAGCGGAGATCCGCAGGCGGAGCAAAACCCCCGCCGGGCAATCGGTGAAGACCAGCGATAGGTTGGCGCCTCATTGATCCAGCTCACGCTTTGAGAAGGCACCCAGGCCAGAACCGCGAAAGCACTGCCGGTCGCCCGCCGACACATATCACAATGGCAGTAATGCACTCTCGGTTCGCTTCCAACGCAGAAGCGAATCGTGCCGCACAGACATCCTCCGCTTAGCTCCATCTTGGCGTCCCGCCTGATTTACTGCCTCCCAACGTGTCGCGTGGTCTCATGCGAGCATCTCCATCCGTATCAGCGGAAACGCCAGTCATTTGCGCCGGTTCCTGTGCCGTCTCAGGAACCAGTCGTGGCGCGTGGCGTTGCGTGTCTTGCTGGCAATGGGAGAGGTGTCGTGGACACATACTATTGCCTCTTGGAGGCGCGCTGATGTCGATGCCGGGCCTGGCATACGGTCCCCTTGGCGATAGATGCATGCATATCTGCGTGGATATGCAGCGGCTGTTTGCCGAGCCGTCTCCATGGGCAACACCCTGGATCACCCGGGTTCTCCCGCAGATCGAGAGGCTGGTCGAAAGACGCGCGCCACAGACGGTCTTTACGCGGTTCCTGCCAGCCCGGAAGCCGGGGCAGGGCGTCGGTACCTGGAGGCGCTATTACGAGCGCTGGGCTTCGATGACGATCGAGTCCATCGGGCCCGAAATGACTGAACTGTTGCCGACATTGGCCGGTTATTGCCCGCCGGCGGCAATCATCGACAAGCACATCTACTCGCCCTGGTTCGAAGGGCGGCTCAGGGCCCTTCTGGTGGAGCGTGAGATCGACACGCTGGTTATCACGGGTGGCGAAACAGATGTGTGCGTTCTGGCCACTGTTTTGGGGGCCATCGATTTCGGCTATCGCGTCGTCCTCGTCACGGACGCGCTATGCAGTTCTTCAGACGCAACTCATGACGCGCTGCTGACCGTCTATCACCAACGCTTCGCGCAGCAGGTCGAGACGATCGAGATGGAGACGCTTCTCTCCAGCTGGATTTGAAGCCGGGTTTGAGGCTCAAGCATCCAGATCGATCAAGGCAACGCCCAGTCCGGGGCGCTTGCTGCGGCGCAGATGGCCGGGCGCTTCCACCAACGTGACTTCAAGCGTCGGCCGAACGATGCCGTCAAGCAAATGTCCGCCCCGGGTGGTGCCGTCGCTCAATCCGAGCACCGCATGAACGTGGAGGCTGGGCTTGCCGTCGTCGCCAAGCGCAACATCGCCGATCGCGCTCAACACTTCGCATTGTTCGTCGATCGGAATCTTGCGGTAGGTTTTTGCATCCGGATCAAACCAGCCCACGGTGGCTGTTTCGAAAGCGCCGATCGCGGTCAGGGAAGCGCCGTCGACTTTCTGGTCAGCCGCGAAATCCGTAAGCGCCATGAATGCTTCCTCGCCGGGATCGAGCACGACGACAAATGTCCGTTGGCCACTGATTTCGTTGACGAGCCGTGATTTCATGGTTGTTCTCCGGACATCAGTCTGCTCTCCTTCAATGAGCGTGGTGTTCGGCGTTCCGCTTGCGGGTTGCCGCAGCCTTCTTCGCCGATTCCGATCGGCTTGCGGCGGACCGCGACGCCGACGCCTTGCCGCCGGTCCTGCCGCCCTTATGCGCTGCCGGGTTACCCGTATGCTTGCCGCGGCCGGAGCCGCCTTCCTTCTTGCCGCCGCCATCGTCCTTGTTGACGGTCGCCCACGCACGCCGCTCGGCTTCCTTTTCGGAAACCCCGCGCTTCTCATAGCCTTCGGCTATGTGATCGGCCTTGCGCTCCTGCTTGTCGGTGTATTTCGATTTCTCGCCGCGTGGCATGACGGTTTCTCCTGTCTGATGGGATTAAGCCTGAACGAAAAGACGGTGGGTGAGTTCCAGCGCGGGGACATTTAAGCCGGCATTATGAGGCCTGATGCGGCACGACAGAAAATGGGTCACAGCCACGTGAAGAGGGAACTTTGTGCTCTACGGGTGGTTTGGTGCGCTTGAGACCCAGCCAGCCCGGAGCCAGCCATGTCCGACGCCAAGACTTCCAATGGCCTGAGCAGACGCATGTTCATGACAGCCTCTGTTTCGGCGGCAGCGGCGATGCCGCTCGCGACCTCCCCGACAAGAGCAGCCCAGCCAGCGTCCGCAAAACCGGCGGAGCCCCGCGACCTGTCGGCGGTTTCCATGCGTATCAACAAACAGGCCTACAGCCTCGCCCTCGACAATCGGACGAGCCTGCTGGACGCTCTTCGCGATCACGTTGGCCTGACCGGCACCAAGAAAGGCTGCGACCACGGCCAGTGCGGCGCCTGCACCGTTCTCGTCGACGGAAAGCGGGTGCTCTCCTGCCTGAGCTTCGCCGTGATGAACCACGGCCGCGAGATCACCACGGTGGAAGGCCTGGCTTCGACGGATGGAGAACTCCATCCGGTGCAGCAGGCCTTTGTCGACCATGACGCCTTTCAGTGCGGATACTGCACACCGGGTCAGATCATGTCCGCCATCGGCTGCATCAACGAGGGTCATGCCGGGTCGGAAGATGATATTCGCGAATACATGAGCGGCAATCTCTGCCGCTGCGCTGCCTACCCGAACATCGTTGCGGCGATCGTCCAGGCGCGCGACGAGATCAGGAGGGCCTAGGATGCACCCCTTCGTTTATGAAAGACCAAGCAGCGTCTCCGCAGCGGTCACCATGGCGTCTCGTCGCGATGCACGACATATTCCGCCGACCGAAGCCGACGCGCAGTTTATTGCCGGCGGCACCAACCTGGCCGATTACATGAAGCTTGGGGTTGCGCGGCCAGAGCGATTGCTCGACCTCAACACGCTTGCCGAGCCGGTCTTGCGGCAGGTCAGGATCGGCGGTGACGCCATCCGCTTCGGGGCGTTGGTCCGGATGGGGGAAGCTGCCGACAACAAAGACGTCAGGCGTCGTTGCCCGCTGCTTGCCGACAGCCTGAAGCTGGCCGCCAGTGGCCAGCTTCGCAACATGGCGAGCCTTGCCGGCAATGTGCTGCAACGCACGCGCTGTGAGTATTTTCGCGAGACGTCATGGCCCTGCAACAAGCGTGAACCCGGCTCCGGCTGTGCCGCGATGGAAGGGTTCAACCGCCAGCATGCCGTTCTCGGCACCGGTGATGCCTGCATTGCCACCTACCATGGCGATTTCGCACAGGCGCTGATAGCGCTCGATGCTTCTGTCGATATCGAAGGCGAGCGCGGCAAGCGTACCCTTGCCTTTGCCAAGCTGCATCGGCCGCCGGGAGAGACGCCCAACATCGAGACGGATCTTGCCGCCGACGAACTCATCACTGCCATCGAAGTACCGCTCGCACCGTGGAGCAGCCGATCGCGCTATCTGAAGATACGCGATCGCGAATCCTACGCGTTTGCGCTGGCATCGGCCGCGGTTGCCCTCGACATGGATGGCGACACGGTAAGAGGCGCGCGTATCGCACTCGGCGGTGTCGCGACCGTGCCGTGGCGTGCAAGCGCGGCGGAAAACGCGCTGCAAGGCAAGGTGCTCGATGAAGCCGCGGCGCAGAAGGCTGCCGACGTCGCTTTCGCCGACGCCAGGCCGCGAGAACACAACGCTTTCAAGATACCGCTCGGCAAGCGCACGCTGGTGCGAGCGCTGCTCGAAACCCGGGACATGAAGGTCTGAGCCATGAACCAAGCTGCACCCGCTCCCAAGGAAAATCAGGGCGATCCGGTTGTCCGTATCGACGCCCGTCTGAAGGTTACCGGACAGGCAAGCTATCCGGCCGACATCGCCACGGCCAACGTCGCTTATGGCGCCCTTGCCACCAGCACCGTCGCCCGGGGCAAGGTTTCCGCGCTCCACACGAAAGACGCCAGGGCGGTGCCCGGTGTGCTGGACATCGTCACCTACGGCGACATGGACAAGACCGAGACGCCGAAGTTCGGCAACACCGGCGCGAGTTCGATCGGGCCTTTGCACGACAAGACGATTTTCCACGACGGCCAAATCATCGCTCTGGTCGTTGCCGAGACATTCGAGGCGGCCGAGGAAGCAGCGATGTTGATCCGCGCCGACTATGAGGACGAACCGCCCAGCGCCAGCTTCGATTCGAAGGGCACGAAGATGGAGCCTGCGGCAGGCAAAAACCCGATGTTCAAGGAAGATGCCAAGGCCGGCGACTTCGACGCCGCTTGGGCAGATGCGGCTGTGAAGATCGACCAGAAATACTCAACACCGACCCAGCATCACAACCCGATCGAACTGTTTTCGACCACGGCCATGTGGCAAGGCGACCAACTGACCATACACGAACCCTCCCAGAACGTGACCGGATGGAAGGTGGAGCTGGCGCGCCAACTGAAGCTCGATCCGGCCAATGTGCGGATCATCAGCCCCTATATCGGCGGGGCCTTCGGCTCGAAGGGACCGATGACGGCGCGCACGGCGATCGTTGCCATTGCCGCGCAGCGGATCGGCCGTCCCGTCCGCTGCGTCGTCAGCCGCATGCAAGCCTTCGGCACACAAACCTACCGCGCCGAGACGCGGCATCGAATCCGCATCGGCGCCGGCAAGGACGGCCACATCACGGCGTTCGGACATGAGGGCTGGGAGGTGACGTCACGCCCTGACCCTTATGTCGTCGGCGGCACATCCGCCACCGCCCGCATGTACGACTACGGCTCCGTCCTGACTCAGGTTTCATTGGTCCACGCCGACCGCAATACGCCTGGATACATGCGGTCGCCGCCGGAGACGCCTTACGTTTATGCGCTAGAGAATGCCATGGACGAAATGGCCGTTGCGCTCGGCATGGATCCCGTCGAGTTCCGCCGCATCAACGAGCCGCAGAAGGAACCGATCGGCGGCAAGCCATTTTCCAGCCGTTCGCTCATCAAGTGCTACGATCAGGCCGCGGAGGCCTTCGGCTGGGCGAAACGCGAGCCCAAGGCCGGCTCGATGCGTGACGGCGACTGGCTGGTCGGCATGGGCTGCGCGACGGCGATCTATCCGACAGCCGCCGCACCCTGCGCGGCCAGGGTTCGTCTCACCGCCGATGGCGAGGTTCGGGTCCAGTGCGGCTCGCATGAAATCGGCACCGGCGTTCGCACCGTCGCCGGCCAGATGGCGGCCGAAAGGCTGGGGGTCGGCATGGACAAGATCAGCGTCGAGATGGGCGACAGTGCCTTGCCGCCGGCTCCCGTGTCAGGCGGATCGATTTCGACGGCCAGTGTCTGCTCGGCGGTCATGAAGGCTTGCGATGCCGTTCGCGAGAAACTGTTCACGGCGGCAGCTGGCAAGGATGGGCCTCTGGCCGGCTCAGGCAACGCGAAGCTGGATATGGCCGATGGAAAGATCGTCGCCGAAACCGGCAAATCGGCGAAGCTCGCCGATGTCTTCAAGGCCATGCAGGTCGGCGCCATCGAGGAATATGCCGAGTTTGCACCCAAGGGCGCCTCACCGGAAGCATTGAACAAGCTCTATGCCGGACAGCCGGAATTCCATGGAGGAGAAGGCGATGAGGATTCGGTGAAATATGCCTTCGGCGCCGAATTCGTCGAAGTGCGCATCAACCGCCATACCCATGAAATCAGAGTGCCGCGCATGGTCGGTGCCTTCGCCGCCGGGCGGATCATGAACACGCGTACCGCGCGCAGCCAGCTGATGGGCGGCATGATCTGGGGAATTGGTCAGGCCCTGCACGAGGCAACCGAGATCGACCAACGCACGGCGCGCTACGTCAACCGCGACCTGCAGGACTATCTGGTGCCGGTCAACGCCGACATCAAACAGGTCGACGTGATCCTGGTCCCGGAAGTCGACCGTGAAGTCAATCCTGCCGGCGTCAAGGGGTTGGGCGAACTCGGTAATGTTGGGACGGCTGCCGCCGTGGCAAATGCGGTCTACCATGCCACCGGCAAGCGTATCTGCGATCTGCCGATCAGGGTCGAACATCTGATCGTCTGACGCCTACCGTTTCACGCCGTTCTTCTGCTTCAGTGACGGGCGTGTCACTGCGGCGCATGGCGTCGAACACCGGCGCACGGCTCACCCCGTCGACAGTCTTTCCCTTTGGGGTTTTTGCACTCTTTCAGGACGCGTGGTCGACGCCAAGCTCCCCGTCGATGGGGTCCCAGGCCGTCGGAAAGGGTTGCGGTTTGCCCCCGAAAATCAGGAACTCCTCCCGTACCGGTACGTTGACCAGACAAGCCGGGACTCGATCCCGGCCTTAATAGGTGGCGGGTGACCCGCCACTGAAATCTCAACTCGAGTACAATGAAAGGCAAGGCCATGGGCTTCTTTTCGAAGGACATCAAGACACTCGACGATCTCTTCGTGCACACGCTGCGCGACATCTACTACGCCGAAAAGCAGATTGAGAAAGCGCTGCCGAAGATGATCGACAAGGCGACCGATCCGCAGTTGAAAGCCGGATTTGAAAAACACCTCGACCAGACAAGAGGCCATGTCGAGCGTGTCGAACAGGTGTTCGAATTGCATGGCGTCAAGGCCAAGGAGGTCAACTGCCCGGCAATCGACGGCATTCTCGAGGAAGCCGACGATGTCAGTGGCGACGTCGACGACAAGGAAGTCCTCGATGCGGCGCTGATTGCTTCGGCACAGGCCGTCGAGCACTACGAGATGACACGCTATGGCACGCTCATCGCCTGGGCAAAGCAACTCGGCCGCACTGACTGCGCCAACGTGCTGGCCAAGAACCTCAAGGAAGAACAGGCGACCGACCGCAAGCTCACCGAAATGGCGGAAAGCAAGATCAACTTGCAGGCGGCGGAATAAGGCTGCTCCTGTCGACTGGCCGGCAGATGCGCCGGCCAGCCGACAGTTGAGCAATCTCAGCGGGACGGGTCGACACCCAAGGCCGCTGATTGCTTGCGCAATGCCTCGCGTTCATCCTGCGGCACATGTCGGGCTGCCGTGGTTTCCGCGTAGATGCGGTACGCCACATAAGCTAGCGCCACTGTGAAAAGCAGACGGGCCATTCATCCTGCTCCTAGCTCATACGTTTCGCTTCAACCAGCCTCAGTAACCTCCGACCACCGGCAAAATCTCGCCGGTGATGTAGCTGGAGCATTGCGGCGAAGCGAGGAAGACATAGGCCGGCGCGAGTTCTTCCGGTTGCGCGGGTCGTCTCATTGGCGTGTCCGCGCCGAATTTGGAGACATCTTCCGCCTCTTTGTCCGAGGGATTAAGCGGCGTCCACACCGGACCCGGTGCTACCGCGTTCACCCTAATGCCCTTGCCGATGAGATTGCCCGAAAGCGCCCTTGTGAAGGCATGGATGCCGCCCTTGGTCATCGAATAGTCGACCAGCTGCTTTGAGCCGTCGATGCCGGTTACCGATCCGGTGTTGATGATCGCCGAACCGGGCTTCATGTGCGGCACGGCTTCCTGTGCCATATGAAAATAGCCATAGAGATTTGTCTTTAGTGTCGTGTCGAAATGTTCCTCGGTCAGCTCGCCGAAATCGCTGGAGTGGATTTGGAAAGCTGCATTGTTGACCAGCACGTCGATGCGGCCAAATTCCTTCACGATCTGGGCCACCGCGTTGCGGCAGTGATCGCGATCGCTGACGTCGGCCTTGACCAGAACGCAGCGTCCGCCTTCCTTCTCCACTGCGGATTTGGTCTCTTTTGCATCCTTGTCCTCGGCCAGATAGACGATCGCGACGTCGGCGCCCTCGCGGGCGAACAACACCGCCACCGAACGGCCAATGCCGGAATCGCCGCCCGTGATGAGCGCTACTTTGCCGTCGAGTTTTTTCGATCCGAGATAGTACGGCGCATCGTACAGCGGCGCCGGCTCTATCGCCCATTCATGTCCCGGTTTCGGCTGGTGCTGTTCGGGGAAGGGCGGCTCGGGATATTCGCGGGCGCCAGCCTGCATGGCCCCTTGCTGCTTGCCATTGCCCTTCGACTTGTCCTTGGCATCGATGCCACGTTGGATATGGCGCTGCTTTGCCGCTTCGCCGACTATTTCCGACTTCATCTGCATCATTGTCTCCTTGGCTAGCTTGGAGAAGAAACAACGCATGGCGGACGAAAAGGTTTATGGCTGACGTATCATTCCTTCAAACACCTCGGCGTTTGCAACCCGACGATCTTGGGGTGTCTGCCCTCAGGCCGCCGGCTGCATCGCCGCCCTCAGCAGCATGCCGAACAGGTCGCGCGGTTCGTCGGGGTCGGCGAGCAGGTCAAGCTCCTCGTAGAGGCCGGTCGCCTGCAGCTGGTCGCGCACATAGCGCAGCGCCGAAAAATCCTCGATTGCGAAGCCGACCGAATCGAACAGCGTGATCTGTTTGGCATCGCGGCGGCCTTGGGTCCTGGCGGCGATCACCTGCCAGAGCTCGGTCACCGGATGGTCGGGATCAAGCTGCTGTATTTCGCCCTCGATACGCGTCTGCGGCGGGAATTCGACGAAAATCTCGGAGCGCAGCAGGATGTCCCTGTGCAGTTCCGTCTTGCCGGGGCAGTCGCCGCCGACGGCGTTGATGTGGACGCCGGAGCCGACCATGTTGTCGGTGAGAATGGTGGCGCACTGCTTGTCGGCGGTAACCGTCGTGATGATGCCGGCACCTTCAACCGCTTCCTGCCCGGTCTCGCAGATGGTGATGTCGAACCCCATGCCGGCAAGGTTCTTCGCGCATTTCAGCGAAGCCGACCGGTCGATGTCGTAGAGCCTCAGCCGGTCGATGCCGGCCAGCGCCTTGAAGGCAATCGCCTGGAATTCCGACTGGGCGCCGTTGCCGATGATGGCCATGATGCGGGTGCCCTGCGGCGCCAGATACTTGGCCGCGACGGCGGATGTGGCGGCGGTGCGCAGTGCGGTCAGGATGGTCATTTCGGTAAGCAGCATCGGGTAACCGCTGCCGACATCGGCGAGCACGCCGAAGGCGGTGACCGTCTGCAAACCCTGGCGCATGTTCTTCGGATGTCCGTTGACATATTTGAAGCCGTAGAGGCGTCCATCGCTCGTCGGCATCAGCTCGATGACGCCGTCATGGCTGTGCGAGGCGATGCGCGGCGTCTTGTCGAACAGGTCCCAGCGGCGGAAGTCCTCCTCAATGTAGCCGGCGAGCTCGGTCAGAAAGCGCTCGACACCGATAGCATTCACCAGTTTCATCATGCGGTCGACGCTGACGAAGGGGACGATGTTCAGCTTTGCGGCGGTCATGATCAGAAACTCCCGGAATGGCTGAGGGTGGGGCGGTCCATGATGCGGCGGCCCATCAGGCTTGCCGTGAGGTCGACCATCAGCGTCGCGGTGCGGCCGCGTTCGTCCAGGAAGGGGTTCAGTTCGACCAGATCCAGGCTGGAGACGAGGCCGCTGTCGGACAGCATTTCCATCACCAGATGCGCCTCGCGCAAGGTCGCGCCGCCCGGAACCGTGGTGCCGACCGCAGGAGCGATCGAGGGATCGAGGAAGTCGACATCAAGGCTGACATGCAGCAGCCCGTCTTGCGCCGCCACACGCGCCAGGAACGCACGCAGCAGCGGCGCGATGCCGTGTTCGTCGATGGCCCGCATGTCGTGCACGGTCACGCCTGCCTGGTTGAGCGCTTCGCGTTCGGCCGGGTCGACGCTGCGCAGGCCCATGGCGCAGATCCGCTTGGGATCGACCGCCGCCGGCAGGTCCGGAAAATAGCCGCCGAAACCAGGCTGGCCGCTGGCGTAGGCGAGCGGAACACCGTGCAGATTGCCACTGGCCGTGGTGTCCAGCGTATGGAAATCGGGATGCGCGTCGAGCCACAGCACGAAGAGCGGCCGGCCGGCTTCGGCGGCGCGGCGAGCGAGACCGGAAACAGTTCCTGCCGAGATCGAATGGTCGCCGCCGAGAAAGATCGGCATGGCGTCGGCACTGACGTCATAGGCGGCCTCGGCGATACCGGCCGTCCAGGCCGAAATCTCGGGCAGCGCCTTCAGCGCCAGATTGCCATGGGCGAGCGGCCGCACGGTTGCCGGCAGGATGGTGCCGAGGTCGGCAACCTGATGGCCAAGCTCCCGGAGCGCACCGGCAAGCCCGGCGGTCCGCAGGGCGCTCGGCCCCATCTCACAGCCCATGCGGCCGGCACCGTCCTGCACCGGCGCACCCAAGATCTTGCAATCCACTCGACCATTCTCCTCAATGAAGCTGAGGCCAGTTGAAACCCATGCGGCCGGCAGAATGAATAGGCCTGATTGGCAAAACCACCGAAAAGACTTATCGTTCTGATCAATCAGACTGCCATATTGGACAAAAATGGATTCACTCGACCAAAAGCTGATCACGCTGCTGCGCCATAGCGCGCGGCGGAGCATCTCAGACCTGGCAAGCGATCTCGGCGTTTCCGCGCCACGGCAAGGGCGCGGATGGAGCGGCTGGAACAGTCGGGACAGATCATCGGCTACACCGTGATCCTGCGGGCCGAAGCGATCAGTTCGGCGGTCAGGGGCATCATGATGATCGAGATCGAAGGCCATGCCGCCGATCGCGTCATCCGTGCGCTTGGCGGCTTTGCGGAGGTCGCGACCATTCATACCACCAACGGTCGCTGGGACCTTGTGGTCGAACTCAATACGGCCACCCTTACCGATTTCGATGCGATCCTGCGACGCATCCGGCTCGTTCCCGGCATTACCGGCAGCGAGACGAGCCTGCTGCTTGCCACGCCCCGCAGCACCAAGGCCCGGCTTTAGCGACACCGCGCTCGTTGCGTGGAGCAGTTGCTGCTCCTGCCGTCGCCTAACAGGCCGGGGCAGTTTCGATCTTCTGATGCGCCGTGCGGTTCGGTCCCTGGCCGCAAATCGCGGCGAGGCAAACCGCCAGCACGGAACTTTTGTGGCGGTGGCGATTTTGGATGTAAGATGGAATCGGAACGACCAGGAGGGGTGTTGGCGATGACGACGAAACGGTTTGCGATCTGCGCTCTTGCCCTGGCGATGACCTGCGGCATGTCCCCATCGGCATTGGCCGGCGCCAGGCATCGCCATTATCAGGCTGAACGGGAACGCTACGTTCCGGCCGAAGACGATCTCATCGACTTCCTGTTCGGCGGCCCGCGCTATTATGACCAGCAGTTGTTCACCACCGCCGCCGGCGCATGTTCCTATCACCGGGTAGGGCCGGACGCGAATGCGACGAACAAGATCAACGATCATCATTGCGGGAAATGAACGGCCTTCGCCGGGAATCCGGCGAGGACGTCGCGAACGCCGCCCCGGTTACCGGTGCCGACACGGGGCCGGCATGACGTCGTCTGAACGATAAAACATCGTCCCACTCATTCCGCCGGCGAGACCGTGGTCGCCGAACGGCGCGAGGATCAGCCGCGTTTCGGCGAGACGATCACGCTGCGCTTCCTGCCCAGCCGCACCCGCATCTTCGACACCCAGGGGTTGCGCATTCGCTGATCCTGCTTGGTGCTGCCTCAGGCCGTTCCCCAACCCGGCGTGGATTGCCGGCCCCGGCATGCACCGCATCGCGATCGGGCGGCGCAATTTCTTGCCGGCCGAACCCGTCCTCTACGATCTATCGTGGCGTCTGGGAGGTTCGCATGAGTTTGCCGTAGCGCTTGACCAGCCGGTCGCGCTTCAGGCGCGTCAGCCTGTGCGTCCAGAAGAGCCCGTCGAGCTGGTCGATCTCATGCTGGTGGCAAACCGCCAGCAGGCCTTCGGCGTTCTCGAACTGCTCATTGCCATCCAGATCCTGATAGCGAACGATAATGCGCGCGTGTCGCTCGATATCCTCGGTAACACCGGGCATCGAAACACTGCCTTCCGCATGATGGATCATTTCGGTCGAGGCCTGGATAACAGATGGATTGACGTAGATGCCCGGCTTTGCGGCGGAAGGCAGCTGGATCACGACCAGGCGTCTCAAAATGCCGATATGCGGGGCGGTGATGCCGATCCCGGGCGCCGCATGCATGGTGTCGACGAGATCACCGGCCAAACCCTGCAAGTCGCTGTCGAACAGTTTTACGGGTTCCGCCACCGCGCGGAGAAGGGGATTGGGGAACCTTATGATCGGCCGAACCGCCATGGACTCCTCCTACGTCACGATTCGGCCAGGCAAGCACGGATTTCCGCATCGTGTTCGCCACGCGCCGGGCTTCCGGCAGGCGAGCACCGCGCCCTTGCCGAAAAACGCGGTGCCGCCGCCGCTTGAACAGTACCGTCCACCGTCAGCCATGTGCCGCGGGCGGCCATGTGCGGATGCTGTGCTGCCTCCCGCGGGCCAAGTACCGGACCGACGCAGGCGTCCGATCCTTCGAACAGCTTGACCCATTCGTCACGCGGTCTGGCAGCAAAGATCGCCGCCAGCCGGTTGCCGAGCTCCGGCCATAGACCGCGGTCGAATTGGTTGGCGAATTGCGGATCGGCGGCGAGGCCAAGCCGGTCGAGGAACAGCGCGTAGAATTTCGGCTCGATGCACTGGACGCTGATGAAGCCACCATCGGACGCTCGGTAGACGCGGCACCAGTGCGGTCCGTCGAGAAGGCTGTTGCCCCGTTCTGCGGCAAGGCCGCCGGACTGGGCGAGCGACATCAACAGGTTCATCATGTGGGCCGAGCCGTCGACGATCGCCGCGTCGACCACGGTGCCTTTCCCGCCGGCCCGGGCGTTCATCATGGCCGCGAGCATGCCGACCACCAGATAGAGCGCGCCGCCGCCTATGTCGCCGACCAGCGTCGGCGGCGCCATTGGCACCTCTTCCGGCAAAGAGCCGTACCAGAGCGCGCCGGACACGCCGATATAGTTCATGTCGTGGCCTGCGGTATGGGCGAGCGGACCGTCCTGGCCCCAGCCCGTCATGCGGCCGTAGACTAGGCGCTTGTTGGCCGCCAGGCAGACATCGGGGCCAAGCCCGAGACGTTCCATGACGCCGGGCCGGAAACCCTCGATCAGGCCATCGGCGGTGGCGATCAGGCGCATCAGCACGGCGGCGTCGGCGGCATCCTTGAGGTCGAGCGCGATGGAGCGCTTGCCGCGATCGAGCAGCGAGCGCTCGGGGACGCCGGGCATCGAGGGCTGCTTGCGATGGACGACGATGACATCGGCGCCGAGATCGGCGAAGAGCATGCCGGCGAAGGGGGCTGGCCCGAGCGCCTCGATCTCGACGATTCGGGTTCCCTTCAGCATTCCACCCTCCACGGCGTTCAACCTTGTATGGCGCACTTCTGGCATCGCCCACTTTTGGTATCGCCCACTTTGGTATCGCCCACTTTTTGATATCGTCGTGGGCGACGGTGTGTAACCCTGCTCTTTCAGCATTGAAGCACGTGCCGCTCGCATATACTTCAGGGTCATGAAAAAAATCGGTTTTCTCTCCTTCGGGCACTGGACGCCCTCGTCGCAGTCGCAGGTGCGCTCGGCTTCGGACGCGCTGCTGCAATCCATCGATCTCGCGGTTGCGGCCGAGCAGCTGGGCGCCGACGGCGCCTATTTCCGCGTGCATCATTTCGCGCGCCAGCTCGCCTCGCCATTTCCGCTGCTGGCGGCGGTCGGCGCCAAGACCAGCCGCATCGAGATCGGCACCGCGGTCATCGACATGCGCTATGAGAATCCGCTCTACATGGCCGAGGATGCGGGCGCGGCCGACATCATCGCCGGCGGGCGGCTGCAGCTCGGCATCAGCCGTGGTTCGCCCGAGCAGGTGATCGATGGCTGGCGCTATTTCGGCTATCAGCCGCAGGAAGGCAAAAGCGACGCCGACATGGCGCGGCACCACGCCGAGGTTTTTCTCGACACGCTGCGCGGCGAGGGCTTTGCCCAGCCCAATCCGCGGCCGATGTTCCCCAACCCGCCCGGCCTGCTCAGGCTCGAACCGCATTCGGAGGGCCTGCGCGAGCGCATCTGGTGGGGGGCGGCCACCAACGCCACCTCGGAATGGGCGGCGAAACTGGGCATGAATTTGCAGAGCTCGACGCTCAAATTCGACGAGACCGGCAAGCCTTTCCACATCCAGCAGGCAGAGCAGATCCGGATTTACCGCGAGGCCTGGAAAGCGGCCGGCCACGAGCGTGAGCCGCGCGTCTCGGTCAGCCGCAGCATTTTCGCGCTGGTCGACGACCGCGACCGCGCTTATTTCGGGCGCGGCAATGAGAGCCGCGACCAGATCGGCTTCATCGAGGAGAATACCAGGGCGATCTTCGGGCGCAGCTACGCCGCCGAGCCGGATGTGCTGATCAAGGAATTGGCGCAGGACGAGGCGATCGCCGAGGCCGACACGCTGCTGCTCACCGTGCCCAACCAACTCGGCGTCGACTATAACGCTCATGTCATCGAGGCGATCCTGACCCATGTCGCGCCTGGGCTGGGTTGGCGCTGACAGGCGCGCCAAGACAGCGACAACGGAGGAGAGGAGATACGGCATGGCGAAGAAAGCCTTGATTGCCTGGGGCGGCTGGGAAGGCCATACGCCGGAGCGCAGCGCCAATGTCATCCGCGCGCTGCTCGAGCGTAACGGTTTCGCCGTCACGCTGGGCCAGGGCACGGCGATGTTCGCAGATCCGGAGTTGTCGTCATTCGATCTCATCGTGCCTGTCATCACCATGTCGACGATCGAAAAGGCCGAGCTGCAGAACCTGACGCAGGCCGTTCGCCAGGGGACCGGGCTCGGCGGCTTTCACGGCACGATGGGCGACAGTTTTCGCAACGAGCCCGACTATCAGTTCATGACCGGCGGCCAATGGGTCGCGCACCCCGGCGACATCATCGACTACCAAGTCGCCATCACCCGGCCGGACGATCCGATCACCAAAGGCATCAACGATTTCGCCTACCGGTCGGAGCAGTATTACATGCATGTCGACCCAAGCAACGAAGTGCTGGCGACGACCACTTTCACTGACACGCATTTTCCGGGTATTGGCGGCGTCGTCATGCCGGTGGTCTGGAAGCGCCGGTATGGTTCGGGCAGGGTGTTTTACAGTTCTCTTGGACACACGGCGGATGAGTTCGCGGTGCCGGAAATGGCGCTGATTGTGGAGCGCGGTTTGGTGTGGGCGGCGCGGGGGTAGCAGCGAGCGCGTTTTCGTGAAAATCTGGGCCGAATTCACAGGGCATCCATGGAGATATCCAATGAGTGATTTCGAGTGGTCCGGATCCGAAAAGAAGCTCGCGCGCCATGCCTTCGATACCGCCCTTGAGGCGGCGCTCGTAAAGACGATGGCCGACTTCAAAAGCAAGGCGAGTGCGGTGACGCAGCCCTCCGAGATGTGGGAGCTCGAAGACTATTTGCGTGAACAGCGACGGCAAATCGATCGCACGTTCGACTATCGCTATTCGCAGCTTCTCTTCGTGTTCGCGCAGCTTATTCGAGCAGGGTATCTCGATGAAAAGCTGCTTGCCGGTCTGTCGCAAGACAAGCGGGATGTCATTCAGCGGGACCTGGCCTTTGTGGCGAGACGCTCGGCCAGTGGCTGACCGGGGCGGCGCTCCCGGGTTCGCGATTGTCATTGATGGCACTTGTGCGACTATCCATAGGCCCCTGGCTTCGTCATCCTAGGGCGTAGCAGGAGCGAAGCTCCGTCGCGGAGACCCTAGGATGACGAAGTCAGGGGACGCTGAGACCCTCACCTGATCCCGCCCACAACCACATAGGCGCCAGCGCTTCGCCCATCCTCCAGCCGCACCACCGCCGTGATGATCGAGCCATACGAGACGCGCCAGACGCTGTGGAACCGCTGATGCTCGGCGGCTGGAACGAGCGCACGCCCGACTAGGCGCGCGCCGCTTCGCTGCAATGCGACAGGCTCGCCGTTGATATGCACCTTGACGCTGGCATTCTCCGCCTCCGCGTCGCCGGGCAGGTCGACTGTGATGGATATCTCGTCCTGATCGCCCGAAGAACGCGTCTCGGCGGCAAGCGCGATGACAAGCGGTGGCGCCTTGCCGTCGCCACACCGGGCGGGCCGATCCGAAAACACATCATCGGCCAATTCAGGTGTGCGTGGCGGGCTCGTGCGGCGCTGGGTCGACCGTTCGTAGTCGCCGGCCATGCACAGGAGCCTTTCATCATCATAGGCCTTGCCGGCGAAGGTCAGGCCGACCGGCATGCCGATGTCGGCCATCGTGCCCATCGGCACGGTGACGGTCGGGATGCCGAAATGGCGCCAGACGAGATTGCCGTTGGCGACCCAGGTGCCGTTGCGCCAGGCAAGGGCGGCGGACGCCTCGTTGATGTCGGCATCGGCCGGGCCGACATCGGCGGCGGCGGGCAGCACCACGGCGTCGATGCCTTGTGCATCGAGCCAGTCCTCGAAATCGATCCGCCGCGTCGTTTCCAGGCCCTTGAGACCATCCTCCATCGTCGGGATATCCTTGAAAGGCGTGACGCCGGCTTTCGCCCGCTCGACGTAGTCCGCGAGGTCGAAGCTGCCTTCGTAGCGGTCGGGCAGCGTGCCTGGCGGCTGCGGGAAGATTTTCGGGCCATCGACCGAGGCGAGGTCGGGAATATCAGGGTCGGCATTGGCGCGCAGGAAATCGTCCCAACCCCAGATGCATAGGTCCCAGATTTCGCGGTTCGCGAACTCCTTCGGCACGAGCCCGCGCTCTACCATGGTGCGCGCGCCGGGACGGTCGCGCTCGTAGTTGGAGACGACGGGAAAATCGACTTCCACCACTTCGGCGCCCAGCCGTTTGAGATCGGCCGCCGCCTGTTCCCACAGGGCAAGCACCGAGGCCCGGGTTTCGATCGGCCGGTCGGCGCCGCTGTCGCGGCCGATATACATTCGGGGTACGCCGAGCCGTCTGCCTTTCAATGATCCTGCAAGCGTCAGCTCGGTGTAGCGTTGCGGCCGCATTTCGGAGCTATTCGGCAGCTTAATCCAGGGCTGCGCGCGCCAGAAATCGCCTCGCGTCTCGGGATCGTCGGCGACGATGATGTCGAGCAGTTCCAGCATATCGTACACGGTCCGCGTGTGCGGCACGACGACATCCATGGTCGGCACCAGCGGCCAGTTGCCGCGCACGGAGATGACGCCGCGCGAGGGCGTGTAGGCGACCAGCGCGTTGTTGGTGGCCGGCGCGCGGCCGGACGACCAGGTTTCCTCGCCGAGCCCGAAGGCGCAGAAGCTGGCTGCTGTCGCCGTGCCCGAACCGTTGGACGAGCCCGACGCGAAGGCGGCGGTCAGATAGTCGGCATTGTAGGGGCTCTCGGCGCGGCCATAGACGCCGCGCTGCATGCCGCCATTGGCCATTGGCGGCATGTTGGTCAGGCCGATCAGCACCGCGCCGCCGGCCCTGAGCCTCGCGATGGTGAAGGCGTCCTCATTGGCGACGAGATGCTCGAAGGCCGGCGAGCCGGCGGCGACCGTCAGGCCTTTGACCTTGTAGCTGTCCTTGGCGGTGTAGGGGATGCCGTCGAGCGGCCCAAGCAAGGCCTTGCTGCGCCGCCGCTGGTCGGAAGCGGCGGCTTCCTCGAACATGTCGGGGTTGAGCACGGGGACGGCGTTGAGGCCGATGCCGTGGCGGTCGAAATGGGCGATTCGGCGCAGATACGCCGCGACCAGCTCGACGCTGGTGACGGTGCCGTCATCGAGCGCACGGCGCAATTGCTCGATCGTCGCTTCGACGAGATGAAGGCTGGCATCGGTCATCACTGGTTCCAAACTGTCGTTTCGATACCATGGATGAGCGAGGCCGCCGGCTTCGGCAAGAGCCAATCCGCAGGCTTCGTCGGAAGGTGTTGTTCCTGCCGCCGACCTGTCCGCGCTGAGCGGCTGTCGAGCCATGACGATGCCAATTCTGCCCAGATGACGGTCAACGAGATGATTTTGGACGATCATCAACAAGATGGCTTGCAGACGTAAGCAAAAGCTCGCGGAAGTTGCGTCAAAAGCATATTGTCGGGGGAAACCGTGCCGATCTCACAGCATGAGAGGAGATCATGTCTGAACAGAATGCCCATATCCGCGCAGCCATCGGACGGATGCTTTCCAAAAAAACCGGGGTTGCCGTCATTTCGATGAAGGAGAGTATCGCGGAGTTGCTGGCGATAACCGGTGTCGCGCTGACCGTTGAGAGCCTGCAGGATCTGCTGCTGGAAATGGCAGAGGTGCGCGGCATAATGGTGGTGCTCGATCTCTAGAGCAATTCCAGGAAAAGTGTGAAACGGTTTTCCGTCCGGAATTGCGTCAAAACAAAGAGTTAGAGCAGTTCACCGTTTCCGTTAANGGAAAAGTGTGAAACGGTTTTCCGTCCGGAATTGCGTCAAAACAAAGAGTTAGAGCAGTTCACCGTTTCCGTTAAACGGTGAACTGCTCTGAGGCAATTCCAGGAAAAGTGTGAAACGGTTTTCCGTCCGGAATTGCGTCAAAACAAAGAGTTAGAGCAGTTCACCGTTTGTGAACTGCTCTGAGGCAATTCCAGAAAAGCGCCTCAGGCCAGCCGGTAACGGCCAGCGGCGGCCTCTTCGAAACGTTCTGCCTTGAGGACTGGCGCCAGCGTGCCGTCGCCGTAGATCATGCGGCCGGCGCGGAAGGTGGCGCGGACACGTGCCACCGGCTGGCGGTCGGCAACCACCAGGTCGGCCAGAAGCCCCGGCTCGATGGCGCCGCGATCGGTGAGCCCGAGCGCCGCGGCCGGGTTGGCGCTTGTCAGCGCGGCCGCCGCTGCCAGGCCGCCGTCGCGCACCTGTGCCAGGCCAAGCACGGCCGGCAGGATCGAGGCCGGATGGTAGTCGCTGGCCAGCATGTCGAGCAATCCCGCCTCATAGGCCCGCCGGGCGGAAAGATTGCCGGAATAGGAAACTCCGCGCAGTGCGTTGGGCGCGCCCATTGCGGTGTGCATGCCGAGCCGGCGGGCTTCCTGCGCCGCTTCGAGCGTCACCGGGAATTCGCTGAGCACAGCGCCCAGGCCATGGACCAGTTCCACTTTTTCCAGCGTGTCGTCGTCATGCGAGGCAAGCACGATGCCGCAGGCGCGGGCGCGGGCCGACAGATCCTGCAGCGCGTTGAGTACATCGCCCTGGCCCTCGCGGCCGGCCATCCGCTGTCCCACGATCTCGGAGGCCATGGCAACGGACATGCCACGCTCCTTGGCGATGCGGGCGATGTAGAGTTCGACGTCGCGGTATTGCCCCTGTCCAGGCGTGTGGTCCATCAAGGAGATGAGGTGCAGCTTGCCTGCATCCATCAACCTCTGCAGCATGGCGATCGCGGGCGTGAAGGTGACCTCGAACCGGGCATGGATGCGGTGGTCGACAAGCAGATCGTCCTTCATCCCGGCAATGGTCTCGATGATATCGGATGTATGATCTTCCGAGCGCAGCACGCCGCTGGTGACGCTGGCGCCGATGAAGGAGAGCGCGGCATAGGCCGTCGTCACGCCGCAGGAGGCGAGCTTCTTGTCGAGTTCGGCAATGCCGATTTGCATCGGCACATGGACGCCGGTGCGCGGCTCGACTTCCTTCTCCACCATGTCGCCATGCATGTCGATGAAGCCCGGCAGGAGCAGGCGGCCGCCGCCCTCGATGTCGGCATTCTCGACAGGTTGGTCACGGATTTCGGCAATCCGGCCGTTTTCGATCCTGACAGCGCCATTGGCAACGACACGGTCACGCAGGACAATTTCGAAGTCACTCAGCCACATGTCATGTCTCTTGCAAGTGGTTTCAGGGTGGGAAGTGGTTTCAAGGTGGATTTCGCTGATGACAAGGTCGGCGACATTTTCGGGTGATGGAAGACGCCGATCATGGCGACGGTTGCCGCCGCTTCGATCACGATCTCTCCAGGACAACCCTATGTTTTCTAGTTCACCCGAATGCCGGTTTCCATTTGATTTTTATGACATTTACATGAAGCCAGAATAGGTGATGCGCGCGCCCGGAGCTTACTTTTCACCTGCGCGGCCAGGAATAGCAGGACCGGCACCGCGGACAGCAGGCTGGCGGCCATCAACGGATCAGCGAGCGCGTGCAGCTTTCGAGCGTGCTGCCGCAGGCGGCAAAAGCCAAGGTGACACGGCTGCTTACCCGCCAAGGATGAAATCGGCGCAGCGGTCGGCGATCATGATCACGGGCGCGTTGGTGTTGCCGCTGATCAGGCGCGGCATGATCGAGGCGTCGCAGATGCGCAGGCGCGATACGCCGCGCACGCGCAATTGCGGATCGACCACCGCGCCGTCGTCGGTGCCCATCCGGCAGGTACCGCAGGGGTGATAGACGGTCTTGGCGTGTTCGAGGATGTGGTCTGTAATCGTCTGGTCGGAAAGATCCGCATCGTTACCCGGCGACAGTTCCTCGGCGATCACGGCCTGCAGGGCAGGCTGGCGCAGGATATTGCGGGCAATCTTCATGCCGACGAGCAGCAGAGCGAGATCATGGGGATCGGACAGGAAGCCGGTGGTGAAGCGGATCGGGTCGGCGGCGTCACGCGAGCGCAGGCCGACCGTGCCGCGCGACTTTGGCCGGAGAACACAAGGGTTGAGCTCCATGCCGTGGCGCTCGATCGAACCGTGCTCGGCGCTTTCGATCATCACCGGCAGGACGTGGAACTGGACATCGGGCCGGCCGTCGCCATCGGTGTCGAAGAAGCCGCCGCTCTCGACCACGTTGGAGGTCAGCAGGCCGCTGCGAAACATCAGGTACTGGATGCCGTGGCGCAGCGCCTTCAGGCCGCGGTCCTGCCCGAGCAGCGAGATCGGTTGGCGTGTCAATGCATAGACGGGGGCCGCGACATGATCCTGCAGGTCGCGGCCGACCGAAGGCATGTTGCGGATGACGGGAATGCCCAGCCCGGCCAGATGCTCGGCTGGCCCCAGTCCCGACAGCATCATCAGCTTCGGCGTCGCCAACGCACCGGCGGTGAGGATCACCTCGGCCCTTGCCGTCGCTGTATGGTTGCGGCCGTCCGAAGTGGTGTAGGCGAGGCCGCTTGCCGCCCCGTTTTCCAGTGTCACGCCGGTGACCAGGGCATCGGTGACCACGGTGAGGTTGGCGTTGCCGGCCAACGGCCTCAGGAACACTTTAGCCGCTGACTGGCGTTCGCCGTTCGCGGTCGTCGTCTGGTAAAAGCCGACGCCTTCCTGTTGCGCTCCGTTGAAGTCGTCATTGTAGCGATAACCGGCCTGTTGCGCGGCTTGCACATAGGCCAATGACAGCGGATGGCGGTGGCGGGGATCGGAGACGGGCAATGGGCCCTCGATGCCGTGGTGCTCGCTGGCCAGCCGCTCGTTGCGCTCCAGCCGCCGGAACACCGGCAACACCTGGTCCCAGCCCCAGCCGGTGCAGCGGAGGTCCCGCCAGCCATCGTAATCCTGCGGCTGGCCCCTGACATAGAGCATGGCGTTGATGGAAGAGCCGCCGCCCAGCGTGCGGCCCTGCGGCACCGGCAGCCGGCGTCCGCCGACGCTCGGCTCGGGCTCGGATTCGTAGATCCAGCTGCGCGCCGTGCCGATCACCTTGGCGAAGGTGGCGGGCATGTCGATGAGCCGCGTGTTGTCGGCAGGCCCGGCCTCGACGATCAGCACGCGCTTGCCCGCATTGACCAGCCGGTTGGCCAGCGTGCAGCCGGCCGAGCCGGCGCCGGCGATGATGTAGTCGTACTCTCCGCGCATGTCAGGCGTAGCGCATGATGACGGTCTTGGTCTCGAGATAGCCGTCGATGGCGGCGCGGCCATGCTCGCGGCCTATGCCGGACTGCTTGAAGCCGCCGAAGGGTGCGTTGGGGTCGAGCGTGTTGTGCGAATTGACCCACACCGTGCCGGCCTTGAGGCCATGGATGGCGGTCATCGCCTTGCCCATGTCGCGGGTCCAGATCGAGGCCGACAGGCCGTAGCGCGTGTCGTTGGCAATGCGGATCGCCTCGTCGAGATCGGCGACCGGCATCGCCGCCACCACCGGCCCAAACACTTCCTCACGCACGATCTCCATATCGGGCCGCACATTGTGCAGGATGGTCGGCGCCACGTAATGGCCTTTCGTCGGCACCGGCCGCGCGCCGCTGACCCGTTCGACGCCCGCAGCCAGCCCACGCTCGACAAACCCCTCGACGCTTCTTTTGTGCTTGGCCGAGACCAGCGGGTTGATCTGCGCTTCGGCGTCGCGGCCGGCGCCCAGCATCATGCCGTCGGCGATCTCGGCCAGCCGCGCCAGCGTGCGGTCGTAGATCGACTTCTCGATCAGGAGCCGTGAGGCCGACGTGCAGACCTGGCCCTGGTTGAAGAATATGCCGAGGCCCGCGACCAAAGGCTCGATGCCTTCCTCCATGTCGGCAAGCAGGATCATCGGCGATTTCGAACCGAGCTCCAGCGTGAAGCGGGCGACGCGGTCGACGGCGGCGTGGCCGACGCGTTTTCCCACTTCCGTCGAGCCGGTGAAGGTCAGCTTGTCGATGCCGGGATGGCGGATCAGCGCTTCGCCGGTGACGGGGCCGCTGCCGGTGACGATGTTGACGACACCGGGCGGAAAACCCGATGCCTCGATCAGCTCGGCGAGCCGGAGCAGGCCGAGCGGGGTTTCCTGCGGCGGCTTCAGCACCACGGTGCAGCCGCAGGCCAGCGCCGGCGCGATCTTCCACATGCCGATCAGCAGCGGGAAATTCCACGGCACGATGGCGCCGACGACGCCGACCGGCTCCATCACGGTCATCGCCTGATGTTTGGCGCCAGGAGGTACGGGGATGGAGACCTGGAAGGTCGAACCCTCGATCTTGGTGGCCCATCCGGCATAATAGCGCAGCCAGTCGACAGTGCCGGCCGCACTCAGCATGCGGGCGACGCCGAGCGACTTGCCGTTCTCGATGCTTTCGATTTCGGCCAGGAGGTCGGTATCGGCCTCGACGGCGTCGGCAAGCTTCAGCATCAAGTTCTGACGGTCGACCGGTCGCATCGATGCCCATGGTCCATCGAGCGCGGCTCGCGCCGCGCGCACCGCCTGGTCGACCAGTTCGGGGCCACTTTCCGGCACGTGCGCGACGATCTCGCCGGAGGCGGAATCGTCGACGGCGAGGCCGTCACCAGCGAGGCCCTCGACGAAGCGGCCATTGATGAAGGGGCGGTGCGGACGCGCCAGGAAAGCGGCGGCGGCAGGGCTGATCGGCGGCACGGTTCTCTCGTTCACGCCATCCTCCTCGATTGCTGATGAACATCCCGGCCGAGGATTATGGAGCGCATCGGCCGGCTTCAAGCCTCCCAAAGCACCAGTGCGCTCTCAGTCAAAACAAAGTTCCCGCTCGGACAAGACGCGAAATGGCGGATGCCGCACTATCCTTGGCGAAGATCGGCGCACAGCCGGCACAGCATCGATCGGGATGGAACAATGCGATTTTCGGGAAAGACGGCCTTCATTACCGGCGGCGGCACCGGCATCGGCGCGGCGGTTGCCAGGCGCATGGCGGCCGACGGGGCGAAGGTGGTGCTGATGGGCCGGCGGCGCGAGCCGCTGGAGGTCGTCACCAGGGATATTGGCGGGCTGGTGGTTCAGGGCGACGCCGCCGATCCGAAAGCGGTGCGCGCGGCCCTGGCCGAAGTACATGACAAGATCGGGCCCGTTGACATCCTCGTCGCCAATGCCGGCGGCCATGGTGTCGGGCCGACGATCTCGATGAGTGACGAAACCTGGAGCCTGGCGACACGCACCAATCTCGACACCGCTTTTGTCTGCGCCCGCGAATGCTTGCCCGACCTGATCGAGCGCAGAGGCAACATCGTCGTCGTCGCCTCGATCGCCGGCCTGTTCGCTGGCCCGGACGCGGCCGGCTATGTCACCATGAAACATGCCTGCATCGGCTTCGGCAAATCGCTGGCGCGCGACTATGGCCGCAAGGGCGTGCGCACCAACATCATCTGCCCGGGCTGGGTGTCGACCGACATGGCCGACGAGCAGATGGAGATGATCGTCGAAAAGCACGGGCTTGGCTCGATCGAAGAGGCCTATCGGCTGGTGACGAAGGACGTGCCGCTCGGCCGGCCGGCAACGCCGCAGGAAGTGTCCAATGTCATCTGCTTCGTCGCCTCCGACGAGGCGGCGATGATGAACGGTTCGATCCTGACGGTCGATGGCGGCGCCACCGTCGTCGACCTGCCCACGTTAGCTTTTGTCGATTGATGTGGAGAGCACCATGAACGACCAGAACAGGCCGGCCGACTGGAAGCATTTCGACGATTTCGCTGCCGGCATCGCCACCAACCGGCTGCCGACGACATCAGCGTTGCGCGGTCAGACCTTCAAGATCACGCTCGACACCGGCCGCACCATCGACCTTGCCTTCACGTCAGCCGACACGGTGGCCTGGAGCGAGGGCACGGAAGCTGGCGCGGACTGGTATGAGGCGCTCGAAGTCGCCTCCAGCGTGTTCTTCATCAACATGAGTTTCGCCGCCCGGCCGACGGAGGACGAGGCGCTCATCGTCAACACCAGTACGCACCGCGTGCTGTCGGTACGCGAACGGGTGCGTGAAGCAGGCGAGGCGCCCGGCGAGCCACGCGTGGCGCAGACCTGGTCGGCCGGTGTGCTCGGCGACCCCAGCGTGGCGCCGACCGGCATCGTGCCGGCACCGACCCGGGACCTGATCGGGCTCACCGCGCACTACACCTACAGTCCCAACCACGTCTACGAGCATATTTATCTGAGCGCCGAGCGCTATGCCTGGCAGAACCTCGTCGGCGTGCAGCGCGGCCATGGCGACGTCGATCTGGCGACGACCTGGAAGTTCGCCGAGAACCAGTATGTGTTCGGTTTCCGCGAGTTCATCATCCCGGTCGCGTCGCTGTTCTTCTACAATTGGGACACGATGCGCTCGACCGGCAAATTCCTTGGCGTGACCAGCCAGGGCAAGGTCGAGAACAAGCCGGCCGGCGCTCACATCGAGAAGAAATCCAGAACCGTCTACGACGAAGGCAAGGCGCCGGTCTGACCGCGCGGGAGAACGCCATGAACAAGAACTACGAAGCGATCAAGGCGCATTACGCCGGCTCCGACGCCATGGATTTGGCCGCGATGATGGCGCCGATCACCAGCCGCACCGCCTGGACCGAAATGGCTGGCTTTCCCTATGCCGGCACCTATGTCGGCCCCGACGCCATCATAGCGGGCGTCTTCAAGCGCATCGGCGAGGAGTGGGACGGCTACAATCTGAAGCTCGAAAAGCTGGTCGACGGCGGCACCACCATCGTCGGCATCGGTACCTATTCGGGTGTCTACAAAAAGGCCGGCAAGCCGATGTCGGCGCGTGTCGTCCATGTCTGGGAGATGGAGGACGGCAAAGTGCTGAGTTTCGAGCAGTTCACCGACACCAGGCTGGTCGCGGCAGCTACAGCCTGAGACATGCGGCCGGGCGCGCTGACGCGCCCGCCCGATGAAAACCTGGGAGGATGAAATGGGAAACAGTCTGAAGGCAATGCTGGCGGGGAAGAGAATGCTGGCGGGCCTGGCCCTGTCGGCCGTGTTCGCGGCCGGCGGCACCAGTATGGCGAATGCCGGCGATACCGAGATCGTCATCGGTGCGCCGANTGTCGGCCGTGTTCGCGGCCGGCGGCACCAGTATGGCGAATGCCGGCGATACCGAGATCGTCATCGGTGCGCCGATCTCCCTGACCGGGCCGCTGGCTGGCGACGGCAAGGAGCAGAAGTGGGCCTACGAGCAGGCGGTGGCCGACATCAACAAGGCCGGCGGCATCATGGTCAAGTCGGCCGGCAAGAAACTGCCGGTGCGGCTCGTCATCGCCGACGACGAAAGCTCGGAAGGCAAGGTCGCATCGGCGCTGGAGAACCTGATCAAGGTGCAGAAGGTCGACGCGCTGTTGTCGACCCATTCCGGCCCGATGAACATCGCGGGCGCCATCGTCGCGGAGAAATACAAGAAGTTCTACATGATCACGACGGCCTTCCCTTTCGAATGGCAGCCGTTGAAGCTCAAATATTCGGCGCTGTTCTTCTTCCACCCGGCTCCGGGCGCCGAAGTGCCGTTCGAGATCTGGAACAAGCTGCCGGCCAATGAGAAGCCGAAGAACCCGGCGCTGGTCACTGAGGATTCGCCCGACGGCAAGGGCTTTGGCGGCGCCTTCGAGGCGGCGGCCAAGAAGTATGGCTACACCTTCGCCGTCGACGATCCCTGGGCGATCGGCGCCACCGACTATTCGGCGCTGATCACCAAGCTCAAGGCGGCAGACGTCGACGCCATGCTGGTGTTCGGCTCGCCGGCCGACACGGTGACGCTGCTGCGCCAGATGAAGGAGCTCGGCTTCTCCGTGCCTTATCTGCATGGCTGGAAGGGCACCTGGACGGGCGAGTTCCACGAAGCGCTCGGCCCGGATTCCGATTACATCCTGACCGACGGCTTCTGGTCGGCGAGCTACCCTTACAAGGGCGCCAAGGAGCTCGGCGACCGCTACGAGGCCGAGTTCAAAAAGGACTCCGTCACCGTCGGCGCCTTCTATGCCAACGCGCAGGTGCTGGCGCAGGCGATCGAGAAGGCGGGTTCCACCGACGCCGATGCGCTGCACGAGGCGATCTTCAACCAGGAATTCAAGGACACGGTGGTCGGCGATCTCAAATTCGACCAGACCGGCTTTGCCCTGATCCCCAGCGTCGCCACGCAATGGTGGCAAGGCAAGCACCAGCTGATCTACCCGGACGGCAACTGGACCTACAAGCCGGCACCGGCCTGGGACAAGCGCTGAGCAATTGGTGCGGCGAATGGGGCGGGCGCGGCTTCTGTGTCCGCCCCAGCGTCCTTGATGACAGAAACGGAAAACACGATGCAGCCCGACGAAACCTTGCTTCGCCTCGAGGCGGTACAGAAGCGGTTCGGCGGGCTCGTCGTGCTCAACAACATCGACATCGCCATCGGCGCCAAGGAGCTGATTGGGCTGATCGGCCCCAATGGCGCCGGCAAGTCGACGCTGTTCAACCTCATCACCGCCCTCTACACGCCGACACAAGGGCGTATCCGGTTTCGTGGGCGCGACATCACCGGCACGGCACCGCATCGGATCTGCCGGCTCGGCATCGCGCGTACGTTCCAGCTGGTGCGCACCTTCCTGACCATGACGGCATTCGAGAACATCATGGTCGGCGCGGTCTATGGCGGTGGCGGGCGCGTCAGGCATGCCACTGCCGCGGCCGAGGAAGCGCTGGAACTGGTCGGCCTGACCGCGAAACGCGATGTCCGCACCGCGCATATGACACTGTCCGACCGCCGGCTACTGGAGATCGCGCGGGCAGTCGCGTCCAGCCCGGCGCTGCTCTTGCTCGACGAGCCGATGGCGGGGCTGAACCCGACCGAGATCCAGCGCATGGTCGATGTCATCCGCCGCGTGCGCAACGAGCGTGGCGTGTCGATCCTGTGGGTAGAGCACAAGGTCGACGCCATCATGAAAGTGTGCAGCCGGGTGATCGTGCTCGACCATGGCGAGAAAATCGCCGACGGCACACCACGCGAGATTGTCGCCAACCGCAAAGTGATAGAGGCCTATCTTGGCGAACCGGCTGCTTGACGTGAACAATCTGGAAGTCGCCTATGGCGACGTCGGCGCGCTGTGGGGCGTGTCGATCCATGTCGACCCCGGCACGATCGTGGCCATTGTCGGCGCCAATGGCGCCGGCAAGACGACGCTGCTGAAGACCATCTCCGGCCTGCTCAAGCCGAAGCGCGGCGAGATCTTCCTGGCCGGCGCGCCGCTGGCCGGCAAGGCGCCGGAGGAGATTGCCGGCATGGGCATCGCGCATGTGCCGGAAGGGCGCGGCCTGTTCCGGCAGATGACGGTGCTGGAGAACCTCGAACTCGGCGCCTTCCAGCCGAAGGTGCGGAAGCGCTTCAAGCAATCTCTTGAGAAGGCCTATGCGCTGTTTCCACGGCTGAAGGAGCGGGCGGGGCAGAAGGCCGGCTCGCTTTCGGGCGGCGAGCAGCAGATGCTGGCGATCGCTCGCGCCACCATGTCGGACCCATCACTGCTCATCCTCGACGAGCCGTCGCTGGGTCTCAGCCCGATCGTGGTGCAGCAGATGTTTGCGCTGATCGGGACCTTGCACAGTCAAGGCGTCACCATCCTGCTCGTCGAGCAGAACATCCACCAGGCGCTGAAGGTAGCCGACTATGCCTTCGTGCTGAAGACTGGCGAGCTCGCCATGCAAGGCACGGGCACCGAGCTGCTTGCCGATCCCGAAATCCAGAAGGCCTATATGGGCGTGTTGGAGTAGTGATGACGTTCAACATTCCGCCTCCCGACATCCTGCTGCAACTGTCGCTCAACGGCGCGCTGGGCGGCGCCATGTATGGCGTCGCCGCCGTTGGCTTGAGCCTCATCTTCGGCACCATGCGGCTGATTTTCCTGGCGCAGGGCGCGATGATCATCCTGGCCGCCTATTTCGTGCGGGCGCTGTTTTACGGGCTGGGCATCGACCCGTTCCTGTCGCTGCTGATCGTCGTGCCGGTCGGGCTCGTCGTCGGCTGGCTGATCTACCAAGGCCTGTTCCGCAAGGCGGCGGCCGCGGAGGACCGCAACATCTCGCTCCTGATCGCGGTCGGCCTGATGTTCCTGATCCAGAACCTGATGACGGTGGTGTGGGGCGGCAATACCGCCGCAATCGTCACCTCCTACACGGCGAGCGGCATCGAGATATTGGGCGTGCGTACCTCCTTCACCCGCTCCATGGGCTTCCTGATCGCACTCGCCGGCACCGGGCTGGTGGTGCTGTTCCTACGCAAGACGCTGGTCGGCAAGGCGGTGCGCGCGGCGTCCGAGGACATGGAAGCGGCGACGCTGATGGGCATCAGCCCGCATCGCGTCAACGCGATCGCCTTTGCCATCGGCATCGCGCTGGCGGGAGCGGCCGGCGTCGCGGTCGCGACCACATTTCCGTTCAACCCGTTCGCCGGTTTCATCTTCAGCCTGAAGGCGCTGGTGGCGCTGGCGCTGGGTGGCATCGGCAATGTCGCGGGTGCGCTCGCCGGCGGCATCCTGCTCGGCCTCATCGAGGCCTATGTGCAGTATTTCATCTCGGGCGGCTGGACCAACGCGATTGCCTACGGCGTGTTCCTGGCGGTGCTGATGTTCAAGCCGGAAGGCCTGTTCAGCCGGCCCTACAAGAAGGCTTGAGCACATGTTGAAGCAAGCCTGGAACAAGCAAGCCAAGGCGGGAATTGCCATTGCCGTCGTCGTGGCACTCGCCCTGGTGCCGCTGCTGCCCGGCGCGATCGATAGTTACGCCTTCTCGTTCCTGTTCTTCGTCTTCATCTACGCCATCATGGCACAGGGCTGGAACCTGGTTGCCGGCTTCGGCGGCCAGATCAGCCTGGGCAATCATGCCTTTTTCGGGCTCGGCGCCTACACCACCGCGATCTTGTGGAGCGGCAACTATCTCTGGGGTTCGCTCTACGACGCCTATCCGCGCATCTATTATTTCGACCCGGTGACTATGGCGCTGGGCGGGCTGGTGGCGGCGGTCGCCGCAATCATCATCGGCCTGCCGCTTTTGTCCAAATTGCGCGGCGACTATTTTGCGCTGGGCACGCTCGGCTTCGGCGAGATCGTCAAGGTGATGTTCATCAATGGCGGCGATTTCACCGGCGGCGCCTTTGGCGTCGTGGCGCCTGCCAGCACCTTCGACACGCTCTTGCCGCACTATCTGGTCGGGCTCGGCCTGATGGTCGGCACGGCACTTGCCATCCGCCTTTTGATGCGCTCGCGTTACGGGCTGGCGCTGATCGCCGTGCGCGACGATGAGATGGCGGCGTCGGCCAACGGCATCGACACGCTCAGGGTCAAGGTCGCAGCCTTCGTCGGCAGCGCTTTCATCGCCGGCATCGCCGGCAGCCTCTACACCTACTACATCTTCCATGTCGGGCCGGACTCGGTGTTCGCCCTCGACTGGATGCTGCTGCCGCTGATGATGACCGTGGTCGGCGGCACCGGCACGCTGCTCGGCCCGATCCTCGGCGCCTTCGTGATGTACGCCGTGTTCGACCTCGCGCGGATCGTGGTGCCGGATTATCACCCGGTGATCTCGGGCCTGACGATCATCCTGGCGATGCTGTTTCTGCCGAAGGGGCTGATGCGGAGTCTTGGGGGAAGGGTGGCGTGACGCGGTTCAGATTTGCAACGACGCTCAAGAAAACCGAGCCGGCCGAAAGTTTGCAAGAAGTGGGTGCTCTCTTCCGGTGGCGATCTCGCCGGCGAGCAGCTCGCCGGCAATCAGGCCAAGCGTTGCGCCACTGTGGCTGAAGGCGATGTAATATCCCTTGATGTCCTTCAATTGGCCGAATACCGGATCGCCGTCCGCGGGGATCGGCTTGGGGCCGACGCCATAGCTTTCCAGCTCCAACTTCGGATGGCCCTCGAGAACCTTCGAGGCTTCGTCGAGAAGCCCCTGGACGGTCGAATCCTTCACGCCATAAGTACCGTCCGAATTGACGACCACCTCTTCTTCCGACCAGGCGGAATCGAGCGCAAGGGCTCCGTCCGGCATCGGGCGGATGGCGACGCGCGGGGTATTGAGCACGGCCCGAAGGGGCAAGTGTTGCGGCTTGGTCCTGACCAGCAGCGCGATTGGCGTCCCGTCGGCAATATATTGGCCGGAGTCCGCGACCATTCGCGGCACATCACCGCCGGTCGCCAGCAGCACCGCGTCGGCGGCGAAGCCGATGCCGCCTGTGGTGGTGACGCCGGTGGCGCGACCGTCGACGACCGTGACCGCCGCGCTTCCGGCATCGGTGACCAACTGCCCGCCGCGCTCCATGAATTCCGCAACCAATAGCTCGATCAGCGACGGCAGGTCGACCCAGCCTTCGCCCGGATTGAAGATCGCGCCCTGGGGCGTGACAGCATTTGCAGCGACGCCCGGGGTGACCGACGCTATGGCGCCCGCGGACAGATGCTGCGCGTCATAACCAAGAATTTTCTCATGAGCGAAGACATCCGCGATCTCGTTTGAAGCGCCGTCCGCATCCCATGTCAGACCGCCGTCGAAACGCAGCCAGGCGGCATTCGGATATCTCGCCGACAGCGTCCGATAGCGATCGATGCCGATCATGCGCAGGCGATGGTATTCAGCCGACCGCTTGCGGGCGGAATTGAGCCAGGCGAGCGAGCGGCCTGAAGCTCCCTTGGCAAGCGGTCCGTCATTGACCAGGACGGTTTCGATGCCGAGCCGTGCAAGATGAACGGCCGAGGAGACACCGAAGATACCGCCCCCGACAACAACGACCTTTGCGACCGAATGTGATGTAGCCATGGGATGTTCTTTCACTGTGTGGAGGTGGGATTGGGCCATGCGGTGGTGCGATCAAAGCACTTCGGCAAGGAAGTGCTTCAGACGCGCGCTTTTCGGAGTGTCGAAGATCGCGGCGGGCGTGCCGGCCTCGATGACACGGCCCTCATCCATGAAGATGACCTGATCGGCGACCTTGCGGGCAAAACCCATTTCATGGGTCACCACGACCATCGTCATGCCACGCCGGCCGAGGTCCGCCATCAGGTTGAGGACGCCTTTCACCAGTTCGGGATCAAGAGCGCTGGTCACTTCGTCGAACAGGATAACCTCGGGGTCCATGGCAAGCGCACGGGCGATTGCCACGCGCTGCTGCTGGCCGCCGGAAAGGCTCCCGGGACGATGGTGTTTGCGTGCGGCAAGGCCAACATCGGCCAGGCGCGCCTCGGCGATGCGCTCGGCCTCAGGCACTGGAATGCCCTTGACCTTGGTCAGGGACAGCATGACGTTCTCCAGGGCTGTGTGGTCGGGAAACAGGTTGAATTGCTGGAACACCATGCCGACACGCCGGCGCAATTTTTCGGGCTTCATCGTCAGGATGCTCGCGCCGTCGAGCAGCACGTCGCCGCCTTTGGGCTCGACCAGGCGGTTGAGGCAGCGCAACAGCGTCGACTTGCCCGACCCCGACGGACCAATGACGCATGTGACCGTGCCCGGCTTGACCGTCAGGCTGACGCCCTTGAGGACATCGAGATCGCCATAAGCCATGTCGAGATCAGTGATGGCGAGACTGCCGCCCTTGAACCGGGGAAGCGCCGGGCTGCCGTCGGGGCTGGTCTGCGAAGACGGGCCGCCGATCGCGCTTTCCAGTTCGCTCACCTCGGCGAGGCCGCTGGTGACGAGGCCTGCCTTTTGCTTTCCGACCCGCAGCGAGTTGTCGATGTAGTTGACAACGTGGGTCAACGGCACGGTGATGACGAGATAGAACACGCCAGCCAGGAGCAATGGCGACAGGTTTCCCGTGACCACCGCCTGGTCCTGGCCGACACGAAAAATCTCGCGCTCCGACGCGAGCAGGCCGAGGAAGTAGACCAGGCTCGAATCCTTGACGTTGCCGATGAACTGGTTGACCAGAGCCGGCAGGACGCGGCGGATGCCTTGCGGGACCACGATCAGCCGCATGCCCTGTCCGTAGCTCATGCTCAGAGCCCTGCAGGCTTCCATCTGTCCACGCTCGACGCTCTGGATGCCGGAGCGGAAGATTTCGCCGATGTAGGCGCCGGCAATCAGGCTGAGGGCGAGAATGCCGAGCGGATAGGGCGAAGGCCCGAAGATTTCACGGCCGATGCGGGCGAAGCCCTGGCCGATCAGAAGAATCGTGACGATCGCCGGAAGGCCCCGGAAAATGTCGGTATAAACCCGGGCCGGAATGCGCAGCCAGCGTGATTGCGAGATGCCCATGACAGCAAGGATCATGCCGAGGACAACACCGATCACCGTGGACGCAGCGGCGAGGATCAAGGTGTTCTTCAGCCCGATGGTGATCATGCTCGGCAGCACGTCCGCCATGGCTTGCCAGTCGAGGAAACTGCGCCGTAGGTTTTCAAGCCAATTCATTCGACCCCTTTCCATTGCTCCGTTCGCGCAACCAAAAACCCGGCGCGAGAGCGTGTCCGCCGCCGGCCACGGCCGGCGGCTGAGTCGCGGTTACTTCTTGGGGAGGTACTGGTCAGGCATCGGGGAACCGGGGAACCACTTCTCGTAGAGCGTCTTCCAGGTGCCGTCCTGCATCGCCGCATGCAGGGCGGTGTTCAATGCCTCGCGAAACTTGTCGTTGCCCTTGCGCAGGACGAAGCCCGCGGGTGCGTCGAAGGAGGGGATGTTCACCGCGATCTTCAAGTCCGGATAGCGCTCGCCAAATTGCTTGGCGGCCTCATAATCGAGGAAATGCGCGTCGACGGTTCCGTTGTTGAGCGCGGAAATGGCCGAGTTGTTGTCGGGAAATTTGACCAGATCGGTTCCGACAAAATTCTTTGTCGCGTAAATTTCCTGCAACGTACCCTGGACGACGCCGAGGCGCTTGCCCTTGAGCCCGTCCGCCGAAGTAATCGCCTTATCCGCGGTAAGCACCGACAGGTAGCCTGCGAGATAGCCGTCGGAAAAGTCGACAGTCTTCTTGCGCGCATCCGTCGTGCCGATCGCGGCGACCGCGACATCGAAGCGTCCATTGGCAACCGAAGGCATCAGCGCCGAGAATTCCTGGCCGGTGAAGATCACCTGGTCAGGCTTGAAACCAATGCGGCTCGCGACGTTCCGAAACAGTTCAATGTCGAATCCGGTGAACGTGCCATCCGCCAGCGTGAAAACGTACGGTTTGGCGTCCCCCATGGTCCCGACGCTGATGGTCTTCGCATCGATGAGGCCATAGGGATTGTCATCCGCCGCGGCAGCCCGCGAAACCAGACCCGATCCGATGCATAGAACCATAAGTGCCATTGCGCCGGCCCGGACCGGTGACATCAACGACTTGAGAATTCCAATCCTGCTCATGTCTTCTCTCCACTCTGAAAGGTTTGTTCTTCTTGGCATTTGCGTCGAGCCCGTAGTTTCAGGCCTCACATCGTTGGTCGCCGCGGCAGCGGCTCGAACGGTGGGCTGACATCATGCTCCTGGCTCTCCCAGTTTCTTCAAAGAGACCGGTCTCTTATTTGCGTGAGACCGGTCTCTTTGATAATGGTTATCGCCAGATTGACCTTCCGTCAACAACTCTTGTAGTCGTTCGTCCGATGAAAAGAACCGCGCCCAAAACCCGCTCGATAACAGTCAGCGACGTCGCCCGCGCGGCGGACGTGTCGAAAGCGACAGCCGCACGCGTGCTCGGCGGATACGGCGTTGTCAGCGATACGATCCGCGCGGACGTCATGGCCGCGGCCAAGGCACTGGACTACCGTCCTAACGAACTGGCCCGCAGCATGACGACCGGCCGGTCCGGCATCATCGGAGTGGTTGTCGGCGACATCGAGAACCCGTTCTTCAGCCTGGCGGTGCGCGGCATCAGCGATGCGGCAAGGGCAGCCGGATTCAACGTCATTCTGGCCAACTCCGGCGAGAGGATCGAGGTTGAAAAGGCAGCCGTGCGGCTATTGATCGGCAAGCGCGTCGACGGGCTGATCGTCACGCCGTCGGAATCGCGCGACATTTCACACCTTCGCGACATCCATCGTTCGGGCCGACCGCTTGCCCTGCTTGACAGGGCGCTGCCCGACCTGGATGTGGATACAGTCACGGTCGACGATCGTGGCATCGCCATGCGGGCGACCCGCATTCTTGTGGATGCCGGACACCGCAGCATCGCCTATGTGACCGGGGTTGACGCCGAGGGGCATGAATACCGCGAACTCGGACAGATCTATACCTCGTCGGTTCGCGAGCGTATCGACGGTTTCCTCACCGTATGCCGAGACGCAGGAATTGAGCGGCCAGAACGCTATGTCCGCCTTGGTGCGACAAGCCCCGCCGAAACGCAAAGGGTCACCGACAAGTTGCTGTCCGGGTTAGATCGGCCGACCGCGATCCTTGCCTCCGACAGTCTAAAAGCGCTGGAGATCTTCAGGGTGATCCGCCAGCGCGGTCTGGGAGTTCCCGAGGACGTCTCGCTGATCACCTTCCATGACGCGGATTGGACCAGCGTGACAACCCCGCCCATCACGGTCATCGACCAGCCCGTCTACGCGCTTGGCAAGAGTGTCGCGGAATTGCTCATCCGGCGGTTGAAGGGCGACACACAACCGCCCGAAAGGCTCATCCTGCCGACCACGATCATTGAACGCGGATCCGTCGGCCCGCCCCCGGACAGAAGGCCGTAGACGCCAGTCGTTCGTGGTGCCGCGATCAGCTCAGCCCAGCAGATTGCGTGCCGTGCGCATGAAAATCCTCGAGCCGATCGGGATCAGGTCGTCGGGAAAATCATAGTCGGGATTGTGCAGGTCTGGGTGCCGCTCGCCGGCGCCGAGGAAGAACATGGCCGACTTGGCGCTGTGGCCGAACAGGCCGAAATCCTCCGAGGCGCGCATCGGCAGGGCTTCTTGTCCGTGGGTCACGCCCTCTTCGTCGAGCGCGCGCTTGAGATGCTCCACGGCGTCCGGTGCGTTGACGCTGGCGACGAAGATCTCGTGATAGTCGAAGCGCGCGGCAAGCCGATGCCGGCCGGCGATCTCGCTGACCAGCGCTTCGGCGGCGGCGCACAGATCCGCCATGCGCTCGTCACGCCGGGTGCGCAGGGTCGCCCAGACCTCTCCGTGCGCGGGCGCGATGCCGAACACGGCTTCGCCCATCGCGGCATGGGTGACGGTGACCATTGAGAAATCATCGTCGGCGAAGGTCGCGCGGCCGAGCGCGGGCAGGGCCGGCATCAGCTCGCTGATCGCCAGCATCGGCGAGACGCCGGTCTCGGGCATGGAAGAATGCGCGGTCTTGCCCTCCAGTGCGATGCGCATGCCGCGCGAGGCGCAGTTGACCACGCCGGGCTTGAGCCGCACCTCGCCGAACGGCACGCCGGGCAGATTGTGCAGCGAGAACGCGAAATCCGGCGCGATCTCGCCGAAACGGGGATCGGCGACGACGCCGGCCGCGCCATTGCCGGTTTCCTCAGCCGGCTGAAACATCAGCACGACGCGGCCGCTGGCAGGCCGCTCGCGCCCGAGCTGGCGGCCGAGCGAGGCAAGGATTGCCGTGTGCCCGTCATGGCCGCACATATGCGACTTGCCCGGCACGCGTGAGGAGTGCGGCACGCCCGACAGCTCCTCGATCGGCAGCGCGTCGAGTTCCGAACGAAACAGGACGGTCGGTCCGTTTTTGCCGCTGTCGTAAATGGCCGCGACGCCGTGGCCGCCCAATCCGGTCAACACTTTGTCCGGTCCCGTATCGGCGAGGAAGGAGACGACCTCTTGTGCCGTCTTCTCTTCCTCGTTCGAGATTTCCGGCTGCTGGTGCAGCTTGCGCCGCCACTCGGTCAGCTCGACGATGTCGCGATTGGTCAAGGTCATGCTTTGCGCCTCCGCATCAGAAACCGATGATGAATTGCTAGCGACAAATGACCGTGCCTGCCACAGTCCAAGTGCCGGGCTTCAGCGGGCCAGAACTGCGGCGACGTCCCGCGAAAGGTCTAAACACCGTTCGCAGCGGCCGACGCCGCTGCGAACGGGGCTTGGGATTTGCCTTACTGGTTGATCTCGGGTTCGACCAGCTTTGCCAGGTTCCTGAGCGATTCCTGCCAGCCGAGATAGCAGGCCTCGACCGGAATGACGTCCGGGATGCCGGCCTGGGTGATGTCGATTTCGGTGCCGACCGACACTTTCTTCAGGATGACGGTCACCTGGATCTCGCCGGGCAAATTGGGATCGTCGAACCTGTCGGTGTAGCGCAGGCGCTCGCCGGGGATGAGTTCGAGATACTCGCCGCCGAAGGAATGGCTGTCGCCGGTTGTGAAGTTGCGGAAGGACATCTTGAACGTGCCGCCGACCTTGGCTTCGAATTGATGGACCGTGCAGGTGAAGCCGTTCGGCGGAAGCCACTTGGCCAGCGCGTCGCCTTCGACGAAGGCGCGATAGACCTTTTCCGGGCTGGTGGTGAGAACGCGGTGCAAACGTACGGTACCGGGCATGTCCTATCCTTTCATGATGCCTGTTCGACGCCCCTAGGACGAACGGGGCCTGGCCAGTCCGACACAGGCTGTCAGATTTTTCGGGGCTCGGCTACGGGCCTGTCTGGCCATGGCCCGCGGCGGATCAGGCCGATTTGGGACTCGATTTTATGACGCCTGGCCCAATCGCCGAAAACCAGGAACCGGATAGCCATTATGAGGAGAGTGTTTATAACGGTCGCTGAGATCGAGATGACCAAGGGGAGACGATGCGTTACATACGTCCGCTTTCAATAGAAGATGCCGTTGGCCAGTTGGCCGGATCGGCCGGCATATCGGCCATTCTCGCGGGAGGCAGCGACCTCCTGGTCAGGATGAAGGGCGGCTTTGTCGAGCCCGACCTGATCGTCGACATCAAGGCGATCGCGTCTCTGGGCGAGATCAGGGAAACGGCCGAAGGCTTCAGCATAGGCGCCGCCGTGCCCTGCGCGGTGCTCGGCGAAAACAAGGCGCTGAAGAAGGCATGGCCGGGCGTCGTCGAAGCCGCCAAGCTGATCGGCTCGAAGCAGGTGCAGGGGCGCTGCACCATCGTGGGCAATCTCTGCAACGCCTCGCCGGCGGCCGACAGCGTGCCGGCGTTGGTCGCGGCCGGAGCCAAGGCTGTGATCGTCGGTCCCTCGGGCAAGCGCACCATTGCCGTGGAGGCCGTGCCGACCGCGCCGGGCAAGACGTCGCTGGCCAAGGGCGAGATCATCGAGGCGATCCTGCTCGACCGCCAGGCGCCGCGTTCGGGCGATGCCTATCTGCGGTTCATTCCGCGCACGGAGATGGATATCGCGGTGGTCAGCGCCGGGGTGAACCTGACGATCGACGAACACGGCGTCATCAAGGCGGCCCGCGTGGCGCTGGGTGCGGCGGCACCGACCGTGCTTCTGGTCGAGGAGGCCGCCGAGGCGCTTGTCGGCAGGAAGCTCGACGAAGCGGCATTGGAGCGGCTGGCCAAGGTCTGCGCGGGCGCCTGCCGCCCGATCGACGACAAGCGGGGTACAATCGATTTCCGTAGGAAGGTCGCGGGTGTGCTGGCCAGGCGTGCCGCCACTTCGGCTTACACACGTGCAGGAGGCAAATGATGGCCGGCGTAGCAGTCTCAACCACAATCAACGGCGACAGCGTCGAGTACCTTTGCCAACCTGACGAAACGCTGCTCGACGTGCTGCGCGATCGGCTCGGGCTGACAGGCGCCAAGGAAGGCTGCGGCACCGGCGATTGCGGCGCTTGCAGCGTCATCGTCGACGACCGGCTGGTGTGCTCGTGCCTGGTGCTGGGCGCGGAAGCCGAGGGCCGGCGCATCGAGACCGTCGAGGGCATGGCGCATGGCGACAAATTGCATCCGCTGCAGCAGAAGTTCCTCGAACACGCCGCCCTGCAATGCGGCATCTGCACGCCGGGCTTTTTGATCGCGGCCAAAGATCTTTTGGCCAAGAATCCCGATCCGACCGAGGAGGAAATCCGCTTCGGTCTGGCCGGCAACCTTTGCCGCTGCACCGGCTACGACAAGATCGTACGCGCAGTCCAGGACGCGGCGAACGTGATGAAGGGAGCGCACGCATGAACTTCGATCCGCGTTTTTCCGGGCGTAAATTCGCATCCGTCGGCACGCGCCCGATCCGTCCCGACGGCGTCGACAAGGTGACCGGCCGCGCCCGCTACGGCGCCGACTTCAACATGGCCGGGCAATTGGTCGGGCGTGTCCTCAGAAGCCCGCACGCGCATGCGAAAATCCGCAAGATCGACACCTCGAAGGCGGAGAAGCTTGCCGGCGTCAAGGCGGTGATCACCTGGAAAGACCTGCCCGACCTCACCGATGGCGATGCCGCCATGTACGACATCCTCGACAATTGCATGGCGCGCACCAAGGCGCTTTATGACGGCCATGCGGTGGCCGCTGTCGCCGCTGTCGATGCCCGCACGGCCAAGCAAGCGCTGAAGCTTATCGAGATCGACTACGAGGTGCTGCCGCACGTCACCGACGTCGACGAGGCGATGAAGCACACGGCGCCCCTGATCAACGACGCCATCTTCACCGAGGGCCTCGAGGAAAAGCCGGCAAAGCCCTCCAACGTCACCAAGCGCAGCCAGTTCGGCCATGGCGACGTCCACCAGGGTTTCGGCCACGCCGATTTCATTGTCGAGCGCTCCTTCAAGACCGAGCAGACGCACCAGGGTTATATCGAGCCGCATGCCTGCGTGGCGAGCGTCTCGTCCGACGGCACCGCGGACCTCTGGGTCTGCACGCAAGGCCATTTCGTGTACCGCCAGCATTGCGCGCAACTGCTCGGCATGGAAGCCTCCAAGCTGCGCGTCACCTCGTCCGAGATCGGTGGCGGTTTCGGCGGCAAGACCCATGTCTGGGCCGAGCCGGTGGCGCTTGCCTTGTCACGGAAAGCCGGACGGCCGGTGAAGCTGGTCATGACCCGCGACGAGGTGTTCCGCGCCTCGGGTCCGACCAGCGCCACCTCGATCGACGTCAAGATCGGCGCCCGCAAGGACGGCACCATCACCGCCGCCGAAGCGACGCTGCGCTATTCCTGCGGGCCGTATGCCGGCTCCTGGGCCGAGATCGGCGCCATGACGGCGTTCGCCTGCTACAAGCTCGAGAACGTCAAGACGGTCGGCTACGAAGTGCTGGTCAACCGGCCGAAGACCGCGGCCTATCGCGCGCCCTCGGCGCCGATGGCCGCTTTCGCGGTGGAAAGTGCTGTCGACGAGCTCGCCAAGGAGATCGGCATGGACCCGGTCGACTTCCGCATCAAAAACGCCGCACAGGAAGGCACGAGGTCGTCCTACGGGCCGGTCTACGGCCCGATCGGCATCGGCCCGACGCTGGAAGCGGTGAAGAACCATCCGCACATGAAGGCCAAGCTGGGCAAGAACCAGGGCAGGGGCATGGCCTGCGGCTTCTGGTTCAATTTCGGCGGCCAGACCTGCACCGACCTGAACATCGGCATGGACGGGTCGGTCTCGCTTGCCGTCGGCACGGTGGACGTCGGCGGGTCCCGCGCGTCGCTGTCGCTGGTGGCGGCGGAGGAGCTCGGTATCGACTATTCCCAGGTCAAGGCGATCGTCGCCGACACGTCGAGCCTCGGCTACAACGACATGACCGACGGCAGCCGCGGCACCTTTTCGTCGTCGATGGCGACGATCTCGGCCGCCCGCAACGCCATCAAGATCCTGCGCGAGCGCGCCGCGCAGATGTGGGACATTGCCGTAGACGACGTGGCTTGGGAACAGGGCCATGCGGTCGCCAAGGGCGAGAAGCACGGCAATCTCGGCAAGCTGTCGCTGAAGGAGATCGCGCTTGAGTCCGGCAAGACCGGCGGGCCGATCGCCGGCCACAGCGAACTGGTCGCCGACGGCGCCGGCGTCTCCTTCGCCACCCATATCTGCGACATCGCGGTCGATCCCGAGACCGGCTCGACCAGGGTCATCCGCTACACGGTGGTGCAGGATGCCGGCAAGGCGGTGCACCCGACCTATGTCGAGGGCCAGTACCAGGGCGGTGCCGCGCAAGGCATCGGCTGGGCGCTCAACGAGGAGTATATTTACGGCAAGGACGGGCGGCTGCAGAATGCCGGCTTCCTCGACTACCGCATCCCGGTCTGCTCCGACCTGCCGATGATCGACACGCAGATCCTGGAAATCCCCAACCCCAACCACCCCTATGGCGTGCGCGGCGTCGGCGAAACCTCGATCGTGCCGCCGCTGGCGGCGATCGCCAACGCGGTGTCGAACGCGGCGGGCGTGCGCATGACCCACATCCCGATGTCGCCGCCACGCATCCTGGCGGCGATCGAGGCCGAACGGGAAGGGTAGAGCATGATGCCGAAAAGTGCCAAGCGGTTTTCGGATAACATCATGCTCCATCAAAAATAGGAGCTAGCGAATGGTCGAAGTCACCCTCTGGGGCGCCCTCGGCCAGCTCGCCGGCGGCAAGAGCAAGGTCGAGGTCGAAGCCAAGGACATCAGGGAACTGTTCAGGAAATTGGCTGAACAGTATCCCGGGTTCGAGCCGTGGATCGACCGCGGGATCGCGGTGGCGATCGACGGGACGATTTACCGGGATACGTGGTCGAAGAAGCTGCCGGAGGGGGCGGAGATATTTTTGCTGCCAAGATTGGCGGGGGGGTGAGGGGGCGCAGGCGTCTCGCCAATGTTAACTCAAGCGTTCGCCAATGTTAATTCAAGCGTCCGACGTCTTGGTACGGGTCGAAAGGCGACTGGCAGCTATAGGTAGGCTCCCTCAGGAAGGTACCGCTCCTTCATAGTAAAAGCATGGGTTCGAGCTCGCAGGCTTCAATACCGCCCGGCGGAAGTGCAGAGCTCCGGCGATTTCCCGTGAAGAGGGCAGCCATATGACGCTAATCACTTATAAACGCTCAGCAAAAAGACTCCGAAACGACAGCGGCTAAAAGGACAGCGGTCTTGACTGAAATTTTGGGCACTACATTTTTGGTTCACGGCACATGGTATCTGCGTTACCTCCATGGTGGCGGGGCAATGGTTCCGATCGAAGGTTCTGCCCCGATGAAAGAAAAATTGGCGGATGCTCAGATGGTGCGCATCACCGGCCACATGAGCACCGATGGGCGCGGCTGTCCGCGCTCTGTCCAAGCCGCGAATGTCGAATTCTTGGGAAGCAAAACGACTTAAGCATCTATCTCTCGCACGGCCGAGAAGTCGTGCTCATAGGCGTCGCGTGACAGATATCGACTGAAAGCTGCAAGGACTGAGGTGGCAAAAGGCTCGCGGACGCGGCCAGCGCGTTTAATCGCGTAAGAGAACTTGCCGTTCGCGTATTCTCCGTATTTGCGAAAGGCAACGTCTGGCGATGCGGCAGGCATAAGGAAGCCGGCATATTCCTTGGCGCGGTCGTTATCCGTGGTCTTTCGCCTCTCTTCGATTTTTGTTGCGGTTTCAGTGAACGACTTACGCAGTCGTACCGCCCGATTGTCCCATCCCATGCTTGAAAATTCAGCGGTTGGCGCCGCTCCGTTGGTCTCAATTTCGCACTTTCCATCGGCACGAAGGACAGCAAGATCCAGGACTTCCAACGCTATAGGCGTTGCCTGCGTAAAAACGACTGACGCCGCCTGCATCCCGTCATGATCCAACCGGGCTAATTCGAACCCGTAGCCAGGTTTTGTTGCTGGAGGACTGCCGAGCACACCGCGCTTAACCGGGGCCAAGACAGCTACCTTGAAATTGTTCTCAAAGGCGCGCTTCCCGTCAGAGCGCACCATAAGATCACACGGTTGCGCGATCAGCATCCAAAGCTTGAGATGGGTACCACTCCCGATCTCGAACAGGTCGCCGTTCCTCAGCGGGTCCCGGAACTGGTTGATCAGCTCGGGCGCTTCGTACAGCTCCTTGTATCTGAGTTTCGCGCGGCGTTTCGCCGCTTCATCCGAGTAGGTGCGACCAACATCGGCCACCTTCTTGACCGTGCGGGCTTCCTGCAAGAAATTGCTGAGTCTCTCCTGATCAAGCAACTCTTTTTTGATGCGGTCACGTTGAACAATCGAATATACCCTAATGAGGGTCTCGAGTTCGCCGACACCTTCATCTTCAGACGACTTGGCGATTATATGCTCGAAATCGATTGGGTCGAGATTTCGAAATTCGGTCAGCGCGTCGCTCATGGCGCGCCCGAATGCGTCAAGCGCGAGGTCCTTTAGTTTTTCGGTGTAGATATTGATGACGGTCCGGTAGACCGCTCCATAGAACGCCGCACCGTCGTGCAAATTCTGTTTCGAAATGGGCATGAATAGTTTTAGCGGAATTTTCTTCTCATCGGAGAGCGCGCGCCAAACCACTACCTCCTCGCCTTTGTCGAGAATATGCGATAGCAAGCCACAGAACCATCGCGTTCCAAACGCTACGGCGTCTTGCTGCGCCAAGCTTGAAATGATCGCAGTACCCTCCGCGCCGTCATCCAGTTCCTGGTCAAAGAAAAATAAGGTCCGTGCAGTGGTCGTGCACACTGCAAGAAGCGCCTCGCGCTTGGCTTCCCACTCTGCCGGCGTCAAATACTCGATTGGAAAGCCGGCCGGCATGAGCGCGGTCAGGTCAACTTGGACGTTGACGTCCGCAGCCTCTTGGCTGAAATGCGCAAGTGCAGCAGCAAGTTCATCACGTTGATTCCCGCTGAAAGTGTTCAGAATCGCACCGACCTGATCGGCTAGAAATTCATTTTCGTTGCTAAGATCGATGTTCGGAAAAAGCGTTGTTACAGTCGCTCTGGCATCCTCATTATCACCGACTATCCGCGCAACAAGCGCGGCATCGAGCACCATTTTCAACCGATCATCCACCACAACAGCTTTAACAATATGCAGTTCGTTAAAAAGCACGCTTAGCCGTTCGCCGACCGACGCCTGCGGACTTTCGACAGGTTCAGCAACCGCTTCATTAGAAATAGCTGCCGATGATTCCGGTGACATATCGTTGAGCGCCGCCATCTGATGGGCCGGCTCGTTTTTTTTAGCCATGACCAATACTCGCCAGGTCCAGTTCAAAGATGTAGCGACGGCCCGCAGTATTCCGCTCTGGCAACAGTGAAATGCCCCCACCGAACGACTCCAAGATCTGTGCGGTGATAAACAATCCCAACCCCCTCCCTTGCGCTTTGGGTTTGAGCGTAACGAACGGCTCAAACAACGCATCCTCCACTGACCGCTCGATCCCCGGGCCATTGTCCCAAATGCGCAAGCGATAGGGTTCGTAGTCAATAGTGACCTCCGGCCTGAAAGCCGCATCCCGCTTCAATGCTTCCTTCAGCCAATATTCCGAGTTTAGTACGAGGTTATCAATTACCTGGAGCATTCGCCCACGATTGGTTTCAATATCGAAATTGCTGCCCGTCAAGATGATCCTAGCTTCAAACTGGTCCGCTTCCCAGCGCATCTTGAAATAGTCACGCACCTCTTTCAGTAACTCACCGACCTCGAGACGATCGATCCGATCACGCTGATAGCGCAGTGACGGTCCAAGATGAGCGATAAGCGTGCGCAGGACAAACACAGTTGACGTGACGTCTCGCGTGAATTGAAGCAGGTCCCGGTTTTGCGGCCGCGCCATTTGAGCTTTTTTGGCTGCGCCTGTCGTTTGAAGCATCAAACGGTCCGTTTGGTTCTGAACTTCGTGTGATAGTGCTTCGGCAAGCAATCCAAGGCCGGCAAGCTCTGAGAAATCATTAAGCTGATCCGAAAGGACGTCAAGCTTCGGCGCGAGCACTGAAACAATATTACCGAGAACTCTAGCTTGTGCCGTGTAATCTTCTATCTCAGCAAACAAGGCGGTTGATGCGCTGATTGCTTCTCGTGCTTCGGTGAGGAGATCTTTAACTTCTCGCTCAGCAGGATTTGTGAAGAGTGGCGCTTTACTGAAGCGTTCAGCGACTGCCCGAAGCTTCCCCTGGGTTGCGTCGGTCGCCTGCTTAATAGTCGCCGCCTTTTCGTTATAAGAAGACAATTGGTCAACGACCGCACTGGCGTCAGCGATCGCTTGTCGGCTTCCGTCGAACGGCTGAGCTTGTTCAGCGAGTTCGTCCCGATAGTCGTTTAGGGCTCGCCTGATTGTCTCGTAAAGATCGCCGATAGTTCTGGCGACGTGCATCACCAAACGCTGAAAATTTTGCGACCAGGGGTTCGAGACGAAACCCTCGCGATCTGTCTTCTCCCTCATATGCGAATTAGCTTCTTCGGAAATTAGTACAAAACCCATGACGTTGTCGGGGCGCAAGCCATAAAAAGAACTAGCACTTGTCCACCCGGCACTCAGCTTCAACCAGTCTTGACCATTTATGCCATAGGGTTTTATTCCAAACCCGTCTCGAAAGACCTTAATTCCCGCCTGCTTTCGAATCATGTCGCGGAGCTCGGTCGTGTTCGCCAAGCCGCCAAGCTTGGCGCCAACGTCATCTCCTCGGAGCAGGAAATCATCGATTTCTCCCGAAAACGGCCCTGGATCGGCAGGTAAACGTTTCTGAGGGTCGGTGGGAGATAGTATAGTGTCGACATCTCCCAGCGAATCTAACCCGACCTCATAAGTGAAATCGAGGAACTGCGTTTTGTCTGCACTTAAGCGAATCGACGAGGCAGCAGGTTTCTTTCGCAGATATTCGAAAAAGGAACTGCCTTTGTCAGGTGAGATAAATTTGTCGTAGAATTCTGGTTGGTTACCTCTTAGTTTTGCCAAACGAATACTGCCGTTGAGACTCAGCTTCTCATCCTTGAAGGTGAAAAAGAAGCGGCCAACCGCGGCCTTACGCACCTGTTCTGACACCTGGCCAAGATCAATAGGGTGGCCATTGATCTTCAAAGTCACAAGAAAGGATCGCGCCTCGGGGAATGGGGAGATAATCTGCGATAAATCGGTAACCAGCTGATCAACCGCAGTGCCTTCCCAAACGTCGGGGTTGCGCAAGCCTGAAATGATGAGTTGCGTACCCTTCGCTCGACCGGGAGCGGACACGGTTTCAATCGAGACCGGAACGTCACCCAAGCTTCGATCGTCACCGAATGCAGTCCAGGAAAAGGAAACGTGGAGGGTGTCGGCGGCGCCGTCCTTCCTCGTAATCATATCCAGGTTTTGACCAAGCTTCTGCGTACTGAGGCGCCCTAGCCCCTTGTCGCCCAGCGGCGTTCGCCCTTTAGGCGTACGCTTGCCTGCTGCTTTCATTTTACGCTTGGCCGAGAGCGAGATCATTAGCCAACCGTCCCTGATGTCGTCCTCGCTCATCCCAAGGCCGTCATCGTCGATCGTCACATAGCCCTTTGCTTCGCCGAAATTGGTCGCACCGGCCGGCGGACGTTCCTTCGTGTTGACGATGATATTCGCGAAATTGGCGTCCGCATCATAAGCGTTTTTTACAAGCTCGACGATCGCCGTAACCTCGTCAGAGACAAGCTCCTCACCTAATTGGCGTACAACAGCGGCGCTAATGTCGAAATGTGGGCGCGTCGCCATAAGACTCAAAGCTTCCGCAGCAGAAGGATTTTCTCTTCGCGCATGGTTGCCGAACTTGCATTTCGATCCGGCATACGCTTGTGATGGATCCGACGGGTTAACGTCTTCACCGTGCGGCACCTCAGGTTTTCCATCAGCTCGCTTAATATCGCATCGGTCGGCACCTGTTTGCCAGCGATGTTTCGATTGCCGACAGTCCAGATCATATACGCGTTTTGACGCATCCGCCCGATCATTGCCACCAAGCTGGTCTCGAAATCGCGGTAGAAACGCATCAGGCGCGTGCGAGCATCGTGCGGTTTGGCAGGCAGCGTCTCGGCGAACCGTTTCAGCGTCAAACTCGCCGCGAAAAGCCGCTCTTCATCGCGAAATGCAACGGCATCGCGGCCGCCGAGGCTCCGGCGGTCGATCTCTAGTGTAGTACTAAGAAGGTCGGCATCGACCCTGGCGTCGATATCGCCAAGATCGATCCAATTGAGCGGTAGATAGGAATGCTGCCCATAGGTAACGGTAGTTAGGTTGTCTCCGTAGGGTGGCGAGGTCATCATGAGGTCGAACGGCGCCAGATTGGTCCATTCCTCCGGATTTTCCCGACTATCTGCAAGTACAACCTCACTCACGGCGCAATAGCGGGCATTGCGCAGAGCACCAGCATCGCGAAGTTTTTTTCGAAAAAAAGCGAAGCTGTCTGCGTTTCGAGAGGCTAGATCGGCAAACACGTCGAATGGTGAGACGCTACGTGTCGCGATTTCGTCCGTTGGCCGGGCATGGAGTTTGTAGGTTGAGGTTCGGTCATTGCTGGTGAGCCGCACCGTTTCAGCCAGGGTGACCCAGAGAAAACGTCTTGCCCACAGATTTTCGCAGGTGCGAATAGCCCGCCTCAATCGAGATAATTCATCAAGGGCAGTGGTAGTGAACCATTTGTCCCGGTTGGCGAGGTTCGTCTCGATGCTCGATCTCCTATCGGACCGCGCGCGCCTCACGATTTCGGCGCCGATCGAACCAATCGTGAACTCGACCTTGCGTGAGGTGCGCACCCGGCTGATCAGGACCGCAAGTGGATTGATATCCGCACCAAAGACATCAAGGGAGAAGTGCATCCCGCTGACCAGCGAGGTGCCTGACCCGACGAAGGGATCAAATAGTGAGGCAATGCCAGGCTGGGCGGCCAGCACGGCTTCGAGCAAGCGCCGCTGCACCAGCGGAACCATCATCGCCGGATACTGGAAGATGCAGTGCGCACTGTCTGTCCGGTCGCGGGTCTTAGATGACCAGAAATCCGGATCGCCATGATGCTGGGACACGGCCTTCACAAGCACGTCATCGACATCGGAGAGCGACGTGGGACTCTTTGGGCTCGGCGTAGCGGCCGTCGATTTCATTCTGCCTAGCTCCCACGCCGAGATTATCGGTCTGTCCAACGATATAGCGTTGATCAGGAAGCTATCGTGCGTCCCCCGGCCAAGCCGGAGGAAGATTAACGATCCTAGCTCGACTCGGCAACGATCGATTTCGAACCGACCGGTGGCATTGCGTGTCCGGGGATCGGAAGCTCGGCCATCGACCGACTTGACCGAACTGCCCACTTCAGGCTCGGCGTGGTCGCAGCTGAATGGCAGGCAGAGGCGCAAAGCAGCTATTCAGGATTGGTCTGCGAAGGGGGCGTCGCCCTGACCCCCCAAGACCTCACAAAAAGCGTCTGCCTCTCTCGCAACGTCGCCGGGATCGCGGCAATCCCTACCTCAATCTCGCGCCTGCCGGCCAGCATCGCATCCCCCGCCACGCCTTCCATCGATCGCAGCAGCTCCGCCTGGCCGACCAGAACAGCATCCTTCTCCGCCAGCGCGGCGAGCGTGCCCGGTTCCAGGCGGTAGCGCTGGGCCATGCGGTCGTTTTCCGCTGGTGGCAGGCCTTCCAGGGCGCCGACCTCGCGGCCGTTCCCATCGACCTGTGTCCTACACCGCACCCGCCGCCTGCGCCTGAACATACGCCAGCCCCGCCACCGCTAAATCCCCACCACCAAGTCCCGGAACACAAACGCCGGGGTGTCGCCCGGGCTGAGAACGGCGCCCGGCCGTCGAAGATCCCGGTGGGTAGGAGCGGGGCTGTCGGTGGCCTTGCTTAAAACCGCGTTCTTGGGCTGAATGGCGCGACGCAGCCCATGCTGCGAGGGAGGACATCGAGTTGAACGAAGCCAACCCAAGACCACTCTCTGAAATCGCCAGCTATCATGCCCATATCTACTACGCCGGGCAGGCCGAGCGGCAGCAGGCCGAATGGCTGCGTCTTCGCATTGGCGAACGGTTTCGCGTGCGCCTGGGGGCCTGGCATGACCAGAAGGTTGGGCCGCATGAGCAGGCGATGTTCCAGGTCTCGTTCGCCAACGACGTCTTTGCTTCGCTCGTGCCGTGGCTGATGCTGAACCATCGGGGCTTGAGCATCCTCATTCACCCGAACACCACCAATCCCAAGCGCGACCATCTGGTCGATCCGGTCTGGATAGGCCGGCCGCTGGGCGTGCATGGCGATGTCCTGCCGGACGAGCATGAGGCGGAAGAGGCGCTGGAGCCCAATACCGAGCCGTCGCTCAAGGCATAGCGTTTTCGCTCTTTGCTCTGACGCAATTCTCTAGGGGAAAGCGCTACGCGTTTTTCCCGGGAAAGCCGCTCACACTTTCCTGGAATCGCTTCTGGAGCAGTTCACCGTTTAAAAGAGCCGGTGAACTGCGCTAACTCTTTGTTTCAACGCAATTCCGGACGGAAAACCGTTTCACACTTTTCCTGGAATTGCTCTAGTGCACCACCGCCCGCAACCGCTCGCGCAGCTCCCTCGGCGCCACGTCGTACCGGCTCTTGAAGGCGCGTGAAAAATGGGCGCTCGAATTGAAGCCGCAGGCAAAGGCGATTTCGGAGATCGAGGCCGAGGCGCGGGCGGGCGACAGCAATTCTTCCTTGCTGCGTTCGAGCCGGCGGTCCCAGACGAAGCGTTCCAGTGTCGCGCCTTCGCCTTCGAAGGCGCGGTGCAGATAGCGCCGGGAGCAGCCCATGTGGCGGGCGATATCCTGCGCCGACAGGCTGCTGCGCGCCAGGTTGGCGTCGATATAGGCGACGATGCGCTCGCGCAGGGCTTCGAGCGGCGAGCGGCGGGATTCGGGCGCCATCGGCTTGGCCTGGATCAGGCCGTTGACGAGCTGGACCAGGCTGTCGCCGACGCGCCGGCTGCCGGCCTCGTCCAGCTTGTGCGCCTCGCCGATCGCCATCTGCATCAGGCCGGAGACGATGTGGGTCAGGCTGTCGCCATTGCCGGGCAGCGGCAGCGGGGCTGAGAGGCGGGCGAGCGTGTCGTCGCCGAAGGTCGAGCGCGGCACCTGCAGGATGAGCTGGTCGACATCCGAGAGGTTCTGCAGGGAATAGCTGCGCACCGGGTCGTAGATAACAGCCGATTGCGGGCCGAGGTCGACGGCGACCTGCTGCTGCTCGAAGCGGCTGCGGCCGCGGCGCTGCACCAGGATCTTGATCGCGTCGGGATCGAAGCTGCGCCAGAACAGCCGGTCGTTGACCACGAGATGCGAATTGGCCTTGATCTCGGATAGCCGGCAGGCGCCGAGGTTGACCGAGACGAGCTGCGGGATCGACGGCACCGTGCCGCGCGAGAAGCGTTGGGTGATCGGGCCGAACAAAAGGCGCGATGTCGACAGGAAAGCCTCGCCGTCGGCGACGCTCACATGGTGGGCGTGCATTCTAGTTTCCTCCTCCAACAGCCTTCCGTTCTTGTCACGGGCCCGTCTTGGCGCGGGATTGTGGCTCGGGGTCATGCCCGGACGCAACGACCAACAACTTAACATGATAATTATCTCGACCGCAATGGCACTGATGCATGCCAGCGAGTCCCGCAAATGGTCGGCAATTCGATCTAATTTCTTTGCAAGCCGTTAATTTGGCCGTGCTGTTAATAAGTTCTTTCTAATGCATGTCGACCGGAACCGCGCAGCGGTTTCGGGATAAGGACATGCGCAAAACTGATTGGTTTGGCGCGGGGTACGCAATGACCAAGAATCTCGGCAACGCACGCTATGTGCCGCCCAAGGACACGAAAGCTTCCTTCCTCAGTAAGGCGGCGCCGGCGCTGTTTCCGCTCATCGTGGCGGCGCTGGGTTACATGATCGGGCGGCAGTTCTTCGGCATCTAGACCGCAAGCCTTGGCCGAGGGCATCAGGCGCCGGTCTCGGTTGCCGCCTCCTCGGCTTCCGCTCGCCTGACGCGCTCGCTGGCCAGGAGCACGACCGGGCAGGCGACCGCGGCCAGCACCGCCGTGGCGGTGTCGCCGAAGAACAGCTCTTCGCCGGGCCGCTGGGTGACGCCCATCACCACCATCGCCGCGCCCTTGGTCACTTCCCTGGCGATCGCCTTGTCCGGCGTAGCGCGGGTGCGGATCGCGGTGTCGACGGCGACGCCGTAGCGGTCGGCGAGATCGACGACGTCCTTCAGCACGGCTTCCTCGCGGCGATGCGAAACCGAGCCCGGCCGACTGCCCTTGCGGACCTGCGAGACATAAAGAACCTTGACGCGGGCGCGATGCGGCCGCGCCAAGGCAAGGGCGAAATCGGCGGCGCGCCGTGCGACCTCGGTGCCGTTGACGGGGACCAGTATCGTGGTGCCGGCGCGCAGCATCGGCATCTTGCCGGAGGATCTGGCGCCATTCAGCACCAGGCAGAGAGGGCCGTCGAAGCCGCTGGTGATGTCGTTCAGCGCGCCGCTGAAGGTGGCTTTGTCGGTCAGTGCGTTCTCCAGCCCGACCAGCAGGAGGCCGTAGCCCTTGCGGGCTTCCGTCGCGATCGTCTCGGCGGTGGCTTCGAGCTCGGTGCGGGCCGTGAGGTGGACCTTGTCGACGGGCGTGTCCTCGGCCTTTCTGACGGCCCTGGCGCTTCTGGCCGCCCCCTTCTTGACCTCCCTGGAGGCCCGTTCCGGACCCTTGTCGCGGGCAGCGCCCGGCAGTTGCCCGCCCTCGAGGTGGAGAAGCGTGGTCGGCATGCCGCTGCCGCCGCCGACAAGGCCGGCGAGATAGGCGGTGAACTTGCCGGCCGGGCTGTCGTCGACCAAAAGCAGCAACCGTTCCAGCCTGGAGACGAAGCCGCGCTCGTCGAGCAGCTCGCGGTCGACGCGCTGCTTTTCGGCATCGCCGACTGGCAGCCGGCCAAGCGCCCAGCGCAGCATGGGCGGCATGGCAAGCGTGGTGATGACGGCCATGGTGACGATCATCGTGAACAAATTGTGAGACAGGATGTTCATCGACAGGCCGATGCTGGCGACGATGACCTCGGTCGAGCCGCGCGCGTTCATGGCGCTGCCTACGGCCGTCGCCTCCTTCAATGACATGCCAGCGAAGCGGCCGCCGATGAAGGCGCCGCCGAACTTGCCGACGCTGGCGATCACCACCAGAGCCAGCGTCAGCAGCGCCAGCGTCGGATCGGCAAGCACGGTGAGGTCGGCGGACAGGCCCGCCATGCCGAAGAAGATCGGCATGAACAGCGCGGTGATGACGCCGCGCAGCTGGCTCTCGATGTGGTCCGACAGGATCGGCGATTCCCCGACCAGTATGCCGGCGACGAAGGCGCCGAGCACGGTATGCACGCCGATCAGGTTGGTGATCAGCGCCATCACGCCCATGATGATGAGGATGACGGTGATGACGGCGTATTCGCTGCGGAAACTGTCATTGCTCCAGCGGATCAGGGTGAACACCAGGCGGCGGCCGATGGTGAAGGAGAACACCATGAACAGCGCCACTTCGGCCACGGTGGTGATGAGCGGCAGCACCTGCAGGCTGCCATTGGTGGCGATGCCGAAGGTGACGGCGATGATCAGCCAGCCGATCGTGTCCTCGATGATGGCCGAGGAGATGATGACCTGGCCAAGATTGCGGCGCATGAAGTTCATCTCGCGCACGACCATGGCGACGATCTTGACCGATGAGATCGACAGCGCGGTGCCGAGGAACAGGCCGGCGACGATGCGCTGCGTCGGATCGGGCAGTAGCGAGCCCGGCAGCACCTGCGCCAGCGCGAAGCCGCAGGCGAAGGGCACGACGACGCCTGACATCGAGATCGAGAAGCAGGCGGCACCGACGCGGCGCACGAGGCGCAGATCCGTCTCCATGCCGGTCAACAGCAGAAGGAGCAGGATGCCGAGCTGCGAGACGGCGTCGATCATGCTCTTCTGCGCCGGGTCGGTGGAGAAGATCAGATGCTGCGCGCCTGGCCATATCAAGCCGAACAGCGAAGGGCCAAGCAGGATGCCGCCGATCAACTGGCCCATGATCGCCGGCTGGCCATAACGCTGGAAGATTTCACCCAGCCCACGCCCGACCAGCAGCAGAAGTACGATCTCGGCGACGAACAATCCTTCCGCCGAGCCGCCCATGCCGGAGGCGTGACCCACCGGCTGCGCGGCCCAGGCCGTGCCCGCAAAGGCAAGGGCGGCGAAGGGGATGAGAATGGCGGGGAGAAATCTCGCTTGCGGGCAGTGCCTGGTCATCCAACCCCTCAACGCGGATCAAGTCGCACGCGTTGCCCATAAACGTGCAATGCAGCGCAAGGTTGCGACGGGGGCGGGCCAATCTGTTTGGCAAATGCCGACATAGGCGGCAAGCTGCAGCGACCAAGCGGCTAGCCCGACTTTTTGGCGCCGTCCGGCAAAGCCTCGCCTGGAGGCGGCTCCCAGCCGAAGACGCTGCGGCCGCCGAGCTGGTGCGACTGGTCGAACTCGCCGGCGACGATTTCCTTCAGGCTTGGTCCGGTGACGTAGCGCTCCAGCCGCCGCGCCTGTCCGTCGAGCCGCTGTAGGGCGCCTAGCTCTTCCTCGTTGCCGAGCTTGGCCTTGCGCACCGCGGACTTCATCACCGCGATGGTTTCGTCATAGACTTTCAGCGGCACCGGGAAGGGGTGCCGGTCCTTGCCGCCATGCGCCAGCGAGAACCGCGCCGGATCGGAGAAGCGGCACGGCGCGCCATGCACGACCTCCGCCACCATGGCCAGTGCCCGCACGGTGCGCGCGCCAACGCCGGGCACCAGCAGCAGTTCGGGAAAATCCGCCGGGCCGCTCTCGATCGCCGCGGAAATATTGCCGTGCAGGCGGCGCATGACGATGTCGCTTTCACGCACATCATGGTGGGCGGGCATGATCAGGTTGGGCAGCATCGGCTGGGCGGTGACGGGAGCCGCCGGCGGTTCGATGGCGGCGAATTCACGCACAATCCTGTCGGGGCCGAGCTGGCGCAACAGGTCGAGCTGGCCGCTGCGCGAAGCCTCGGCGCGGTGGTCGGTCAGGTTGACGATCTCACCCTGGCGCTTGCCTTCGATCGCCGCATGCGGCTCGTCGACGAAACTTTTCAGGCCCTCCGAGAGCCAGTGGTAGCGGCGCGCCAGCTTGCTGTCGCCATTCATGCCTTGCTGGACGACCACCCAGCGGCTGTCGTCGGTGACGATGAAGCCGTGCAGATAGAGATCGAAACCATCCTGGACGGCGGCGCTGTCGACCTTGGCGACCAGCCGGCTGGCGGTGGCCAGTGCCGTGCCGTCGATGCCGACGCGCTCCCCGATCATCTCGAGCTCATGCGGGGTCTTGCGCGAATGGGTGCCGCGGCCGCCGCAGACATGGACGCCGAGTTCGCCCGACAGCGGCGTCAGCCCGCGCTTCAGCGCGCCGATGACGCTGGTGGTGATGCCGGAGGAGTGCCAGTCCATGCCCATCACCGCGCCGAAGGACTGGAACCAGAAGGGATGCGCCAGCCGGCGCAGCAATTCGTCGCGGCCATAATGATGGATGATCGCCTCGCACAGCACCGCGCCCAGGCGCGTCATGCGATCGCCCAGCCATTTCGGAACCCGTCCGCCATGCAGCGGCAGGTCGGCGCTGCCGCTTCGCTGTGTCACTTCGTTTACGTCTCCCTTGGCCGACGATTCGCGCCGGCATCCATCGAACTAGATGGCATCGGCACTGTATTTTACAAGCTGAGGTGAACATGCCGTTCGGATATTGATATTCAGGATTTCTGCCCATCCAGCTGTTCGGCAATAATTTTTGCGCCCTGCTTCAGGCTAGACATGCACGTCGCCGAAGGACAGTTCGCCATCATCCCCGGGTGTCAGGAAGGCTGCGGCGAACAGTCCGGCATAGAGGACCGCGATCGCCACTACGATGACATATCCCGGAATCGGGCCCAGGGCCGCAGCGCTGACGGCTTGGCGCAGAGTGCCGACGAAACCGGCCGGAACGCCTTGGTCGATCAGGCTCGGTGTCGAGAGTTTGAGTATCCAGGCGAGCAGCAGGATGAGCATCATGTGGATGTAGTTGCGGCGCAAACGACGCGCCAGCGCGACACGCTGCGAGACCAGGAATTTGGGCGCCCGCAGGCTTTCGCCGAGGATCAGCAGCCAGTCGGATGCGAAGTCGGGCTGGGGCGAGAAGATCTGTGCGAAATAGTGGCGCTCGAACTGACGCACGCGGGCACGATAGACATCGAAGAAACGGTAGCGCCGCGCCTCGATCCACAGCAGCAGCAGGACCAGCAGCATGGCGAACAGCAGGACGCCGTGATGTGCGCTGGCCGTCGACAGCGACACGGACAACATGGCCGCGACTACGGTGATCGCCCAGTTGCTGGTGCGGTCGATGCGGTCACGCCAACCGGCCATGCGCGCAATTTCGGCGCGGTGGAAATGGGACATCACGGTAACCAGCTCGCCCGGCGACAGGGACCTGCCGATGGGCGTTGCCGGGGCGTCGTTCATGGGGTTCCTCCGACCTGGATAGAACGTCTTGAAGGCGATCTCGTTCCGCAACCTCACGGCGTCCGCGCGGGGCGATTCGCAGGCGCGTAATCCTGCGGCGACAGTATGGATTCGCCGCCGGATTCGCGCCCATCGACAGGCCCTTGAGAGTCCCCCCAACCTTCGGCAACATGGCGGCAAGGTTGGGAGCGCTGAGATGAACGATCCTACTTCGTCTGTATCGTCACGCAAATCGGCCCAGCGCAAGGCGCCGATGGCGCTGACCGAGGCGCTGGTGGCCCGCACAATGCGCGTTGTCGAGGATGCCGGGCCGACGCCGGGGATGGTCTACATGACCGACGCCGACTATGCGCGATTTCGCGACGAGATCCTGGGCTCGGCACCCGCCGGGCCGCTGAAACTGTTCGCCTACGGCTCGTTGCTGTGGAAGCCGGCCGGCGAAGTGCGAGGCGGTGAGCGGGCGGTGGCGCGAGGCTGGCACCGGTCGTTCTGCTTCACGGTGCAGCGCTTTCGCGGCACGCTCGAGCAGCCCGGCCTGATGATGGCGCTCGATCGTGGCGGCCAGTGCCAGGGCATGGTGTTCGAGATCGCCGAGCCTGTAGCCGCCAATCTCGAAGCGCTGCTGCGCCGCGAGATGACCATCCTGCCCGCCGTCAACGTGCCACGCTGGCTGCAGGTTATAACCGGGGATGGAGTGAGCCAGGCGCTCGGCTTCGTCGTCGATCCAGCCAATCCGCGCTATGCCGGCAAGCTCGACAAGTCTGAGATCGCGGCGACGCTCGCCAGGGCCGTCGGCCATTGGGGCTCGGGAGCCGAGTATCTGTTCGAGACGATCCGCCATCTCGATGCCTGCGGCATCCGCGACCGCAATCTGTGGCAGTTGCAGGAACTGGTGGCGCAAGAGATCGGGCGTGCCCACGCCGCAGTCCAGCTTCCCGCCGGCCTCTCCAAATCTCCTACTTGACGAACACATATCCCTGCGGTTATACGTCAACCAATAGCCAATGGGTTATCGATTGCGAATGCCGGACGCTCACGACATGCTCTTCAGGACGCTCGCCGACCCGACCAGGCGGGCGATCTTCGAACGCCTGTGCCGGCAGGGTGAGCAGACCGTGGGGGCGCTGACGACGCAGTCCGGCGTCTCGCAACCGGCGGTGTCGAAGCACCTTGGCGTGCTGAAACAGGCCGGGCTGGTGCGCGACCGCCATCAAGGCCGCCAGACGCATTACAGCGCGCAGCTCGGCGCGCTGGCACCGCTGATGGACTGGACACGCCAGATGGCGGGGTTTTGGGAAAGCCGGTTCGACGATCTGGAGGATTTGCTCAAAAGGATGGACCAGTGAACGATAGGGCCGAGGAGACCCGCACCGTCGTCGTCGAGCGGCAGATTTCCCATCCGCCCGAAAAACTCTGGCGCGCGCTGACGCAACCACATCTGATCGAGGAGTGGCTGATGAAGAACAATTTCAATCCGGTCGTCGGCCATCGCTTCAACATCAGCGCCGATTGGGGTGGCGTGCTGGATTGCGAGGTGCTTGCCGTCGAGCCGCACAAGACGCTGTCCTACACCTGGAACCTCGCGCACCAGGACCCGGCCTTCGATCTCAGAAGCGTGGTGACCTTCACGCTCACCCCGACGCCGGCGGGAACCCATTTGCGCATGGAGCAAGCCGGCTTCCGGCCCGAGCAGAGGCGTGCCTATGGCGGCGCCAAGATGGGTTGGCCGCAATTTTTCGAGAAGCTGGAACAGCTTCTGGACCGGACGGACTGAGGTCCGCCGGTCAAATTGAAAACCACAGCTGATTTCACAGGGCGGTTCGCCGCCAGCAAAACCTATGGAGGAAGACGATGAAGATCAAATTGACCAGCATCTACGTGGACGACCAGGAAAAGGCGCTTGCCTTCTATACCGGCGTGCTCGGCCTGACCAAGAAGGCCGATTTCAGCAACGGGCCGTTCCGCTGGCTGACGGTCGCCTCGCCGGACGAGCCCGAGGGCACCGAACTGCAACTGGCGCTCAACGACCAGCCGGCGGCCAAGGCCTACCAGCAGGCGATGTTCGATCAGGGCCAGCCGGCGGTGATGTTCTTCACCGGCGACATCAAGGGCGACCACGAGCGCATCGCGGCGAACGGCGGCACGTTCACCATGCCGCCGACCGAGGTGACCGGCTCGACCATCGCCAAACTGAACGACGGCTGCGGCAATCTCGTGCAGATCACCCAGTTGGCGCGCTGGTAAGGCGTCCTATTTCACGCGTTTTTCAAGGGAGGTAATCTTGGACTGGAGCAAATGGATCAGGCAAACGCATCGCTGGTTGTCGATCATCTTCACGGCAACCGTCGTCGCCAACTTCGTCACCATGGCGTTCGGGCAGCCGCCTGCCTGGGTGGTCTATTCGCCACTCCCGCCGCTCTTCCTTTTGCTGTTCAGCGGCCTCTATATGTTCGTGCTGCCCTATGTTGCGAAGACGCGCAACGTGCAGCGTGCCATCGGATAGGTCAGCGGACAGGAAGGAAGGCATGGCAAAGTCGACCAAATCCGCCAAGGCAGAGCCGAAGCTGCTTTCGGGCGGCAACCCGCAGATCGCCAAGGGTTATGGCGATGCTCCGGTGCAGGCCTATATCGCGGCCATGCCGGGCTGGAAGCGCGAGGTGGGAGAGCGCCTCGATGCGCTCATCGAGCGCGCGGTGCCCGGCGAGCACAAGGCCGTCAAATGGAACTCGCCGTTCTACGGCGTCGAAGGCGAGGGTTGGTTCCTGAGCTTTCACTGCTTCACCCGTTACATCAAGGTAGCCTTCTTCCGCGGCCTGTCGCTCGATCCGGTGCCACCGGGCGAATCCAAGAGCAAGGACACGCGCTATCTCGACATCCATGAGGATGATGCGTTCGACGAGGCCCAATTCAGCGCCTGGGTGAAGCAGGCCAGCCAATTGCCTGGCGAGCGCATGTGAGTACTCCAGGGCATTTCCGGCGAAGGTCGCCTCCAATGCCCTGTCTTTGTTGTTCTACGCAATTGCGGACGCAAAACCGCTGCACACTTTGCCGGGATTGCTCTAGCCATCGAAGCTCGGAGGAGAAACGACATGACAGACACCGAGACGCAGGACGGTAAATCTCCGTCCCAGCTGATAGACGGCAGGATCGAGGAACTCGGCGACTGGCGCGGCGAGATGCTCGGCCGGCTGCGCGCCCTGATCCGGCAAACCGATCCCCAGGTGGTCGAGACGTGGAAATGGCGCGGTGTCCCGGTGTGGGAACATGACGGCATCATCTGCACCGGCGAGACCTACAAGAGCCTCGTCAAGCTGACCTTCGCCAAGGGGGCTGCACTCCCCGATCCGGCGCGCCTGTTCAACTCCAGCCTCGAAGGCAATACACGACGTGCCATCGATTTCCAGAAAGGCGAGGAAGTGGACGAGGAGGCATTCAAGGCACTGGTGCGCGCGGCGATCGCCTTGAACAAGTCCAAGGCCACGGCCAAACGCTAGAGATTTCGATGCCGGATTGAGTCAGAGTCCGGCTCTAGCCCTTTGTTCGGACGATATTTTCCCCAAAGCCGGATGGTATCGCGTGGGGAGGGGCCGTCATCCGTCCCGCAGCCACACCAGCATCTCGCCGGGCTCGCGGTTGTCCCAGGCGAAATAGGGGATGGCGGTCAACCGCGTCTCGACGCTTGCTGGCGGCTTCGAGCGGTAGAGCCCGTCCTGCCAGCCGGCGTCGGCTTGTGCCGTGGCTGAAAGCGCCACCACGCCGCCGAGAAGCCCGGGCTGATCATGCGCCTCTATATCTGCCGTGCGCGGCAGAGCGAGGCGGTGCAGCCGGGTCTCATTGTCCGTCGCTTCGACGCAGTAGATCAGCGGTCCGCGCGACAGCGCGACGCGGCCGGCATCCTGCCTGACCTCGGGATTGGCGTAGAGCCGCTCGATCGGCATTTCGAGATCGAGCCGGACGCTGTCGCCCTTCTTCCAAACACGCCGGATCGCGGCATAACCGTCGCTGGTCACGTCAGCGAGGTCGATCGCTTCGCCATTGACCCGGAGCGCAGCACTGCTGCTCCACGCCGGGATGCGCAGGTGCAGGTTGAACTCCACCGGCGCTTGAGGCTCGAGCGTGACCTCCACGGCGCCGTCCCAGGGATAGCGGCTCGCCTGCGTCAGGCTGACAGCTACGCCACCAATGTCGAAGCGGGCGGTCGAGTCGCCGTAGAGATGAACGGCAAGTGCGTCATCCGCCAGACTGTAGAAATAGCTGCCGATCGAGGCGACCATGCGCCCGATATTGGGTGGGCAGCACGGGCAGCGGTGCCATTTCCATCTGTTGTGCCGGCCCCGGCTTTCCAGCGGATTCTCGTAGAAGAACAGCGAGCCGTCGAGCGACAGACCCGAGATCGAACCATTGTAGAGCGCGCGCTCCATCATGTCGGCATAGCGCCTGTTCGGTCCCATGCCGAGCATGCGGCTCGCCCAGAACACCAGGCCGACCGCCGCGCAGGTCTCGGCATAGGCGCTCTCGTTGGGCAGGTCGTAGTCGCTGGTGAAACCCTCATTGTGCGCCGACGGTCCAAGCCCGCCGGTGATGTAGAGGTTTTTCGTGGTGAGATCGTCCCACAACCGGTCGAGCGCCACCCGCAGCGTGTCGTCGCCATATTCGGTGGCGATATCGGCCATGCCCGAATAGAGGTACATGGCCCGCACCGCGTGGCCGACGACCTTGTCCTGCTCGCGCACCGGAATGTGCGACTGATTGTACTCGTAGGTCCTGAAATGATAGGCTTTCGGGTCGGCGCCGCGGGCGCGCGCTTCCTCGTCGAAATAATGCGGCTGCTGGCCGCGCTGGTCGATGAAGTATTTCGCCAGCTCCATATATTTTTGCTCGCCCGTCACCCGCGCCAGCTTGACCAGGGCCAGCTCGATCTCCTCATGGCCGCAATAGCCCTTTTTCTTGCCGGGCTCGGGTCCGAGCACCGAGGCGATGTGGTCGGCATAGCGGCACATGATGTCGAGCAGCTTGCGCTTGCCCGTCGCCTGGTAGTAGGCAACCGCACCCTCGATCAGGTGCCCGGCGCAATAGAGTTCGTGGCAGTCGCGCAGGTTTGTCCAGCGCTTGCCGGGCTGGATGCGTTGGTACCAGCTGGAGAGATAGCCGTCCTCTTGCTGGAGCTTGCCATACATATCGATGACGGCGTCGATCTTCTTCTCCAGCTCTGGGTTCTTGCGCCGGTAAAGCGAATAGGCAGCGGTCTCGATCGTCTTGCCGAGATCGGAATCCCAAAACATCTGCGTGGTGACCGTCGAACCGGTGAACTCGGCGCCCTGGCGGTCCGCTTCGTCGGGCGAGGGCGAATGGAACGGAATCACGACGCCGGGCGAGGGGCGGTCCGGGTCGATCTGCTCCAGCATGCGGGCTTCGACGCAGCGCTCGTAGAGGATCTCGGCGGTGCGCTTTGCCACCGCGTCGGCGCGATCGCCCCAGAAGCCGTGCACGTCGACCTGCGGCACCGGCAGCGGACGGAAGGCGAGCTTCGGGTTTCCGGTTTTTACGGATGGCGATGCGGTCATGAACTTACTCCATTACTCTTTCGATTGTTCGACGGCCCCGGCCGTCAGGCGACTATTTGACGGCCCCGGCCATCAGGCCGCGGATGTAGAAGCGTTGCAGAGCGAGGAAGAGGATCAGGCAGGGCACCATCATCACGGTAACGCCCGCCTGCACGGCGCCCCAGTCGATGGCGCCGAAGCGGCCCGACTGAAGCGCGGTCATCATCACCGGCAGCGTGAATTTGGACTGGTCGGTCATCAGCACGAGGGCTGCGAGGAACTCGTTCCAGGCGCCGAGAAAGGCAAACAGCGCGATGGTGACGACGCCCGGCCAGACCAGCGGCAGCATCACCTTGACCAGCATGGTGGCGTTGCCGGCGCCATCCATGCGCGCGGCCTCCTCGATCTCGCGCGGCACCGCGTCGAAGGCGTTGCGCATCATGAAGATCGAGAACGGCAGTTGCAGCGTCACATAGACGCCGACCAGCCCGGTCAGCGTGTTGTGCAGGCCAAGCTTGGTCAGCACCAGGAAGATCGGCGTCAGGATCGACTGGAACGGGATCATGATCGTCGACAGGATGAGGACGAAAAACAGGTCCTTGAACGGAAAGCGGAAGCGCGAGAAGCCGTAGCCGGCCAGCACGCTGACGATGACCGACAGTAGGACGGTCATTACCGAGACGTAGATGCTGTTTTGCGCCGAAGCCCACAGGCCGTCGCCGAAGGAGTTGAGCGTGGCGTAGTTTTCGAGCGAGAAGCCCGTGGTCGGCCATGGCGGCAGCGGCGGCAGGCGTGCTTCGGCGGCCGGCTTGAAGGCCGACAGCATGGTCCAGACGATCGGCGCCACGAACAGCACCGAGGCGACGATGCCGGTGGAGTGCCTGGCCAAGCGGGCGGCGAGCTTGCCTCGGGCTGATATTGCCTGCGCCATCAGTCGAGCCCTTCCGGCTTGCGCAGCAGCCAGAGCTGGATGAGGCTGAGCGCCACCAGGATCACCAGCAGCACCATCGAAAGTGCGGCGCCATAGCCGAGCTTGAACGAGACGAAGGACTGGTTGAAGATCCAGTAGACCGCCGTCAGAGTCTGGTTGCGCGGGCCGCCGCGCAGGATGATGTAGAACTGGTCGAAGGCGAGGATCGAGCCGGCGACCGACAGGATCAGCGCCAGCGCCAGCGTGCGGCGCATCAGCGGCAGGGTGATCGCGCGGAAGCGGGCGAACGGCCCGGCGCCGTCGATGACGGCCGCCTCTTGCAGATCCTGCGGGATCGACTGCAGGCCGGTCATCAGGATGATCATGGTGAAGCCGGCGACCTTCCACACGACCATGGCGATGATCGACCAGAAGGCCGGCTGGAAGGTGGCCAGAAGGTTGAACTTCTTGTCGATCAGGCCGAGATCGTAGGCGGCGGGGCTGAACAGGCCGGAATCGACATTGAGCAGCCACGACCAGAGCAGGCTCGCCGAGGCGAAGCCGACGACCGCCGGCATGAAGAAGGCGGTGCGGTAGAGGTTGGTCAGCGGCCGCGGTTTCTCGATGAAGATCGCCAGCGGAAAAGCAATGGCGAAGATCGCGATGGTGACGATGACGGTGTAGTAGCCGGTGAATTTGAGCGCGTTCCAGAACCTGGTGTCGCGCAGGATCGCGAAATAGTTGTCGAGGCCGATGAAGGAGTGCTCGCCCATCAACGGCCAGTTGTGCAGCGACATCCACGCCGTCATGCCGAGCGGGATGACGAAGAACACCATCACCAACGCCACGGCCGGCGCGACATAGACGAGGCCAATCCATTGCCGGCGCCCGGCGCCGACCAGTTTTCGGGCGCGGGACGGGGCGGTGGTGGTTGTGGCGATGGTGGTCATGGCTGTTCCTTGGCGCTTCGTCCCCCTCCCCCTCGAGGGGAGGGTCCGGCCGAAGGCCGGGGGTGGGGTCCTCTCCGCAACGCGCCGACGAAAAAGACCGTCGAGCACTGCCGAGACGACCCCACCCGGACCTGCGGTCCGACCTCCCCTCGAGGGGGAGGTGGGGTTGGCGCTTACTTCTGCGGCGCCTGATCGATGATCGACTGCATGGTCTCCTGGGCGTTGGCGATCGCGCCGTCGACGTCGTCGCCGAAGAAGACCTCGTTGATCATCTGCGTCCACGGGCCGTTGGCGGAGTTGATCAAGTCGTTGAACACCACCGAATAGGGCGTCTTGCCCTTGGCCATGGCCTCGGCGGCGATCTGGTAGCGCGGATCGAGGTCCTTGAGCGCGTCCTTGGCGATGTCGCCGCGCACCGGCAGGCTGCCATATTTCGCCAGGATGGTCTGGCCTTCCAGCGAATAGGCGAAGTCCAGGAATTCCTTCACCACGGCGAGCTTCGTGGTGCCCTTGGTGACGACGAAATTGTCGCCACCGGCAAAGGACGACCAGCCGCCATCCTTGCCCGGCAGGAAGGTGACGCCGTAATCGACATTGGGATACTGGGTGTTGAGCGCGCCGATGGCGAAGGCCCCGGACGGCGAGATGCCGATATTGCCGGCTGCAAACGCCGCGAAGAAGTTGGCGCCGGTATCGGTCTGCGCGCCGGCCGGCACCAGATCCTTCTTGACCATCGAGCGGTAGAGATCGATGGCGCCGCGCAGTTGCGGGCTGTCGAGTGTCGCCTTCGAGCCGTCGGCGGAGAGGATGTCGCCGCCGGAGGCCCAGATCAGCGGCGTGAAGGTGAAGATGTTGCAGCCGCCGCAATTGCCGGAGAAGTAGAAGCCTTTGATGTTGCCGCCGAGCGCGTTGACCTTTTCGGCGTCGGCGGCGATCTCGGCCCAGTTGGCCGGGCCCTTTTCAGGATCGAGCCCGGCCTGCTTGAACAGCTTCTTGTTCCAGATCAGCACCGATGCGTCGGCCGAGAACGGCAGGCCGTAAATATGGTCCTTGTAGGTGCCGGTCTTCACATGCGCCGGCGACAGGCTGGAGAAATAGGGCAGGGACTTGGCCCAGTCGGTGATGTCCTCCAACTGGCCGGCCGCGGCGAAGGAGGGCGTATAGATCAGGTCGAGCGACAGCGCGTCGGGCGCCGTGCCGCCGGCGGCGGCCGCACCGTATTTCGGGATGATCTCGGCATTGGGAATGATGTCGAGCTTGACCTGGTCCTTGTGCGCCTTGTTGAAGGCGTCGACGATCCTCGGCATGAAATTCGAGCCGTCGGCGCGCACCCAGATGTTGGCCGTTTCAGCGGCGGCAGTGCCGAGGCCTCCGCCCAGAACGGCAGCGGCCAGGGCCAGTTTGGCAATCAGGTTCCTCATGTTCTCCTCCTCCAGGGTTGGCCGCTGTCCGCGGCTTGGCGCCGCTCGCGCGGCGCTTCGTTTTCAGCCGTCCATCGGACGGCCGCAGGAATGCCGCACCACCAACCGGCACGGCAGTTTTCGAATGCCTGGCGCGGCGGCTGTGCCGCCGACCAGTGAAAGCAGGGTCAGCCCGGCCTCGCGGCCGAGCGCGGTCAGGTTCATGTCGACCGAAGTCAGCGGCGGCCGCGTCGCTTCCGCCACGATCTCCCAATTGTCGAAGCCGATCACCCCGACATCATTGGGCACGTCGAGGCCGCGCTCGCGCAACGCATCGATGACGCCGCGCGCGATCTGGTCGTTGCCGCAAAAGACGGCGTCCGGCCTGTCGCTTTTGCCGTCGAACAGCAGCGCCACCGCTTGGTGCCCCCAGGCTTCCGACCAGGAGCCGAGCAGCGGTTCGGTGACCGGCAGACCGTTTTCGGCCAGCACGTCGCGAAAGGCCTGGGCGCGGGCGTGGACCACGGCAAAGCTCGCCGGTCCGCTGACATGGACGATGCGTCGGCGGCCGAGCCGGCAAAAATGCTCGACGGCCAGCCGCGCGCCGCCGGCGTCGTCGGAAACGAAGGCGACGGCGTCGGGATCGGGCTGGGTGAAGGCATAGATCACCGGCACGCGCAGGTTGGAAAGATCGATCGGCAGATGGCGGTCGATGCGCTTGCCGGTGGCGATGATGCCGTCGACGCGCTTGTCGAGCATGGCGTCCACATGCATCTGGCCGAGCCGCGGATCCTCCTCGACATTGCACAGGAACACCGAGACGCCCTTGTCGACCAGCGCGTCCGAAATGCCTGACATCAGCGGCAGCGAGAAGCGGCCATAAGTATCGTTGGTGAGCAGGCCGACGGTGAAGCTGCGGCGCCGTAGCAGGCTCTGCGCCAGGCTGTTGGGGCGGAAGCCGAGGCTGCGCGCCGTCTCGCGGATGCGCTCGCGGGTCTCGGTGGTCATGCGCCCCTGGTCATTGAGCGCCTTCGATGCGGTGGCGACGCTGACGCCGGCCTGCGCGGCCACGTCACGCAAGGTGACGGGCTTTGGAAAGACCGGAACAGGCTGATCGTCCGATGGCATCGCGCCGAAAATCCTTAGCTTGAGAAAAGGTTTTCTCTTACAAGTGGAAACAGAGCCCGGTCGATGGCCGAGCTTGATCGGAAATGTTTGGAAAAACCTTTTCTCAAGCCAAGGCTAGGCCAGATTGGGTGAGCGTTCAAGGGGGAAAAGTGGTGGGGATTAAGCCAAGCGCTTCGAATTATCCTTCGCCAAGTTGGCGGCGACGATCCGCATCTTCAAGGCCGAGCCCGGCGTGAAGGGTCGCAGCGCCGCCGCTTGAGCGTCAACCGCGGTTCCGGCTAGCATCATTGTTCCATCGGTGCTGTAGCGCCTATTCTTGATTTGGCATGCGGGCGCTGGCGAAAAGAGTGCTATGGAGGTCACGCGAGCATCCTTGCTGCCGATTTTTCCCTGACATTCGAGGCCATCTTCGTGCGTGAACCATCGCTGCTGCCGGTCTTTGGGAAACAGGGCGTCAAGGCGCCCGCCGCCGGGGCGGCGGTGCGAGCCCGGCCGGCGGGTATCGTGCCTCGACTGCGCGAGGTCCTGGTCACGCATGGCGGCATGGCGTTGAAGCTGTCGGTCATCGCCTGGACGGTAATGATCCTGGCGGCCGTATTTTTCTTGATGAAGGGTTGAGGCTCGACAGAGCGGCCGGGCCGAAAGACGGGATGCCAGATGGCAAATCGCTACGCACTGCGCATGGAGCTTCCCCAGAGCTGGACCATCATCGATGTCTTCACCGGCCAGCCCGCCGTGGTGCGGCAAAGAGTGATGGTGGGCATGAGCCCGCGCGATGCCGAGGACATGGTGGTGCAGATGAATGTCCGCGACGTCAAACGCCGAGAGAGGGCGGAACGAAAGGGCTGATTCCTAAATCGCGTCGTGCTGAAGCGGATTCATGCGAATTGCTTTAGGTCTTTGTTTTCATGTCGTTTCCCCAAACCCCAGGTACTTTTGGGCGACATGCATTGGCCGTCAGTGCAACTGCAATGCGGGGAGCAGAACGCAAGCCCTGATCCGGTTCACCGCATTCGGAAGCAGGTCTCAGCCGAAATCGTCCGATGTCAACACATACATGCTCTTGCGTGTGCGGTCGTAGGCCTTCGACGCCACATCGCGAATGACGCTGCTTTCGGTGTCGAAGGTGGCGAGATAGCCGGCTTCGGTGGCGCTGGTTCGCGGCTGGATCTTGGTCATCGCGTCGGCGGCGACGGAAAAGGAAATCTGGAACATGCCGTCATGGCCGACGAAGCGGATCCGCTTGCCGGCTTCGTCATAGCTGCGGCTGCGATTGGGAAAGGTCAGGCTCATGTTCTTGCCTCCTTTGTTTTGGCGCCATTCCCAAGGGAAAGCGCTTCGCACTTTTCCTGGAATTGCTTAGGCTTTCTTCACAGCCCGCTTCTTCTTCGGCGTCGGGTTCAGGGCTTCCGCGACGCGGTCGGCCTCTTCCTTGGCCAGGCGCAATTGCCTCAGCCTTGCCGTCTTGATCTCCCTGGCCCTTGCTTCGGACATGTACTCGGCGGTGGCCTTGTTGCGCTCCGCCGTCTTCTTCTGCTTGTCGACAAAGCGGGCTTCAGCTTTTTCCATGATCGTCTGATTGCCGTCGGCCATTGTGGAAATCTCCTTGTGCCCTGAAATCGTGAGAGTGAACTTGTCCGATAAATAGGCACTCGACCGGCAAAATTCAATTTTTTGAATTATTTGACTGGGTTTGGGTACCACGAAACCAGGTGCCGAAATAATACTTTTCAATATTTAATTTTGGTCGCGAATAATTTTGGCACTCCTATCTATCGAGTGCCAAAGCGCCTATAGGATGGGTGCGGCCGCCTAAGCCGGCCCCAGAAAGAAGTTCTCATGAAGTTTCGGCCACTCCACGATCGCGTCGTCATCCGGCGCGCCGAAGGCGATATCAAATCCAAGGGCGGCATCATCATCCCCGACACTGCCAAGGAAAAGCCGCAGGAAGGCGAAGTCATCGCTGTCGGCCCCGGCGCACGCGACGAAAACGGCGCGCTTGTGCCGCTCGACGTCAAGGCCGGCGACCTCATCCTGTTCGGCAAATGGTCGGGCACCGAGGTCAAGATCGACGGCGAGGACCTTCTGATCATGAAGGAAGCCGACATCATGGGCGTCATCGACAAGAGCGAGACTGGCGTCATCGACAAGAGCGAGACGGCCGTCACCGACAAACCTGCGGCCAAGAAGGCCGCCTGACCCGGCAGACACCGAGCTTCGGCGGCTCGGTGGCGAACGGGTCCACTCACACGAACGGGATTGAAAAAATGTCTGCCAAGGAAATCAAATTCGCCACCGACGCGCGCGACCGCATGCTGCGCGGCGTCGAGCTCCTCAACAACGCCGTCAAGGTGACTCTCGGTCCCAAGGGCCGCAATGTCGTCATCGACAAGGCCTATGGCGCGCCGCGCATCACCAAGGACGGCGTCACCGTTGCCAAGGAAATCGAGCTTGCCGACAAGTTCGAGAACATGGGCGCGCAGATGGTGCGCGAAGTGGCCTCGAAGACCAATGACCTCGCCGGCGACGGCACCACCACGGCAACCGTGCTGGCCGCCTCGATCCTGCGCGAAGGCGCCAAGCTGGTCGCCGCCGGCATGAACCCGATGGACTTGAAGCGCGGCATCGACCAGGCCGTCGCCGCCGTCGTCGTGGAAATCAAGGCCAAGGCCAAGAAGGTCAAGTCGTCGGCCGAGATCGCCCAGGTCGGCACCATCGCCGCCAATGGCGATGCCAGCGTCGGCGCCATGATCGCCAAGGCGATGGACAAGGTCGGCAATGACGGCGTCATCACCGTCGAGGAAGCCAAGACCGCCGAAACCGAGCTCGACGTCGTCGAGGGCATGCAGTTCGATCGCGGCTATCTCTCACCCTATTTCGTCACCAATGCCGACAAGATGCGTGTCGAGCTGGAAGAGCCCTATGTGCTCATCCACGAGAAGAAGCTCGGCAATCTGCAGGCGATGCTGCCGATCCTCGAAGCCGTGGTGCAGAGCGGCAGGCCGTTGCTTATCATCTCCGAGGACGTCGAAGGCGAGGCGCTTGCCACGCTGGTCGTCAACAAGCTGCGCGGCGGCCTCAAGGTCGCGGCCGTCAAGGCGCCGGGCTTCGGCGACCGCCGCAAGGCGATGCTGGAAGACATAGCGGTGCTGACGGCAGGCCAGATGATCTCCGAGGATCTCGGCATCAAGCTTGAAAACGTCACCATCGAGATGCTCGGCCGCGCCAAGCGCGTGCTGATCGAGAAGGACACCACCACGATCGTCGACGGCGCCGGCACCAAGGCGACCATCCAGGCGCGCGTTGCCCAGATCAGGGGCCAGATCGAGGAGACGACGTCCGACTACGACAAGGAAAAGCTGCAGGAGCGGCTGGCCAAGCTGTCAGGCGGCGTTGCCGTCATCCGCGTCGGCGGCGTCACCGAGTCGGAAGTGAAGGAAAAGAAGGATCGCATCGACGACGCGCTGAACGCAACGCGCGCGGCGGTCGAGGAAGGCATCGTGCCCGGCGGCGGCGTGGCTCTGCTGCGCGCCAAATCGGCGCTAACAGGCCTGAACGGCGCCAATGCCGATGTCACCGCCGGCATCTCGATCGTTCTGCGGGCGCTCGAAGCGCCGATCCGCCAGATCGCCGAGAATTCCGGCGTCGAAGGCTCGATCGTGGTCGGCAAGCTCGCCGACAGCAAGGACCACAATCAGGGCTTCGACGCCCAGAACGAGACCTATGTGGACATGATCAAGGCCGGCATCGTCGACCCGGCGAAGGTCGTACGCACCGCACTGCAGGACGCCGGGTCGATCGCGGCCCTGCTGATCACCGCCGAAGCGATGATCACCGACGTTCCGCCGAAGGATGCGGCACCGGCGGGCGGCGGCTACTAGGATTCAGACGGCCTGCGACGCCAACGATTGGCGAAAGCGGCGACAACATCGTCCCTCTCCCCGTCACCATACGGGGAGAGGACACCGGCAGGCAGGTGAGGGGCGGCGCCAACGCTCCACAAGGAGAATGCGACCTTTCCATATCCAGTCCTTCGCTGCGGTAACGGGCCTGTTGCGAGCGTCGCGTTGCCCCTCATCTGGCTGCCGCCATCTTCTCCTCGTGAACGGGGAGAAGGACGCTCGTATTGAAGCTGCTACTTCCCACTCAACCGCAGCACCAGCGCCTTCATGCAGCCCGGCGGCAAGATCGAGCCACACGTCCGCGATGATTGCGGCGGCGATCCTGATCTTGCGGCTTTCGCGGGGGATGGAATTCACGCTAATATGGCCCGGTGGTCGTTTGGTGCAGCTTGCCGGAAACGGAACCGCGATTCTCAGCTCGGAGACAAGCCATGTTTGCCGCCAAGGCCATCGACACCTCGGACAAGGCCGCGTTCTACCGCGACCTTGCCACGCAACTGAAGGCGCTGCTCGACGGCGAGGGTGACTCGATCGCCAATGCCGCCAACACCTCGGCGCTGATCTTCCAGATGGTGCCCGACCTCAATTGGGCCGGCTTCTATTTCCTGGCATCGGACGAGGAGATGGTGCTCGGCCCGTTCCAGGGCAAGCCGGCCTGCGTGCGCATCGCCGTCGGCAAGGGCGTGTGCGGAACCGCGGTCGAACTCGGCACCTCGATGCTGATCAAGGACGTCCACGATTTCCCCGGCCACATCGCCTGCGACGCCGATTCGCGCTCGGAACTGGTCGTGCTCCTGGAAGACGACAACGGCGTCTTCGGTGTGCTCGATCTCGACAGCCCGCTGCCCGGCCGCTTCGACAAGGCCGACCAGGCTGGCATCGAAGCGCTGGCCGCGATCTATGTCGCGGCAAGTTCGTTCGAGGACTAATCAGCCTACAAACTTCACCAGCGTCAGGCTGAAGCCGCCGATGAACAGGAAGGCCGAGAAGGCGAGGGCCAGCGGGCGCAGGCCGCGCGAGCGCAGCTGCGAAATGTCGGCCTGCAGGCCCATGGCTGCCAGCCCCATGGTCAGCATGATGGTGGTGGCGAGCGCCATCGCCGCCTTCACTTCGGCGGGGATCGCGACAAGGCTGTTCAGCGCCACCACGGCGACGAAGGCGGCGACGAACCACGGCATGGGCGGCCGCGTCCCGGATTGGTCGCTTGATTGGTCGCGGCTGCCGCGGCGGGCCATCAGGCCGAGCGCGATGACCATCGGCGCCAGCATGGCGACACGGGTGAGCTTGGCGACGGTGGCGATCTCACCGGACTGGGTGCCGTTCTGGAAGCCGGCGCCGATGACCTGCGCCACCTCATGGATCGAGGCCCCTGCCCACAGGCCGAAAGCGTGCTGGTCGAGGCCGAGCACGGGAGCCAGCAGCGGAAAGCCGAGCATAGCCACGGTGCCGAACAGCGTGATCGAGGCGACGGCGTAGGTGACATCCTCGTCGCGCGCATCGGTGACGATGTTGGTGGCGACGATGGCCGAGGCACCGCAGATCGAGGTGCCGGCGGCGATCAGCTGCGCCAGCTTGGCGTCGACGCCGATCAGGCGGCCGAGCGTGATGGTGAAGACGAAGGTGGCGCCTAGGGTCAGCGCGACGATGCCGACGCCGCCAGCGCCGATCGAGACGACCTGGCCGAGCGTCAGCTGGAAGCCGAGCAGCACGATGGCGAAGCGCAACAGGCGTTTTTGCGAGAAGGCGATGCCGGCCTTGGCATGGGCGGGCGTGCCGAGCACATTGGAATAGACCATGCCGGCGACGACGGCGAGGATCATCGGGCTGAACAAGGCGAAGCCGGAGACATTGCGGGCCGAGAAGGCGACGGCGGTGATCATCGTCACCAGCACGATGCCGGGGATGATGCCATTCCACGCCGAATCGAGGCGCTTGCGACTTGCCGCCAGATCGGCGGAAATCGTGCTTTTCGGAATATCGTTCGTAGCGCGGGCGGTGGAAGACAATGCAATTCTCCAGGCGGGTGCCTCAGGAGAATGCCATTCCTAAAACGATCTTTCCAACGAATTATTTTCGTTAGAATGATCGATTCTGACGAACGATTGCCGACTCCGCGCCGAAATCGTTCCGTTCAAGGAGCGAAGACGCCTACAACTGCGCTTCGATGGCCGCTTTGTCGATGACCGACCAGACATGCCTGATCTTGCCGTCGAGAAACTCGTAGAAGACGTTCTCGCTGAAAGAGACTTTCCGACCATTGACGGGGAGGCCGAGAAAACTTCCCTTCGGCTTGCAGTTGAATTGCAGCCGGCTGGCTATGAAAGGCGTATCGGAGATCAGCAGTTGGATGTCGAAATAAAGGTCCGGAATTTCCCGGAAATCACGTTCCAGCATGTCACGGTATCCTGTCAGCCCGACCCGGTCGCCATTGTAGTGCACCTCGCCGTGCACGAAGCGTTCGAGGTCCTGCCAGTCCTGGGCATTGAGGCAGGCGATGTAGCCACGATAGGTGTCGGCAAGGTCGATATCTGTCACGGGCGGTCGCTCCCTTTCGTCGTGGAGAGGATAGGGATCAGATAGGACAGCCCCGGGAGCGGTCCAGCTTTAGCGCAATTCCCAAGGGAAACCGTTTCACACTGTTCCTGGAATTGCCCTGGCGTCGATACCGGAGCCAGCGTTCCGTCACCACGGGGGATAAGGGCCCCGCAGGCCGAGGAGAGCGCCTTGATGTTTCCCGACAAGTTGGCCCTGGCTTGACAGCGCCGCGCCACTTGCGCCAGCTTGGCGCCATGCTCATTTCCGCCCCCGTCAGCATCCAACGACGCCGCCGCAGTTCAGTGCGGAGCGGCAGGCTGACTGCGCGACGACAAGACCCGGCAGGATAGATCCGGTTCGTTCGTTTCCAGCCCCGCCCGCGACACCCGCCGGCGGGGTTTTCCATGTCTGGAGCCCTGTCATGACCATCAAGTCCTCCATCCGGTTCCGGCCGGCCGAACCCGCCGACGCCGCCGCGATCCGGGATATCGTTCGATCAGCCTATGGCAAATGGGTGCCGGTGATCGGCCGCGAGCCGCTGCCGATGCGCGCCGACTATGAGAAGGCCGTTGCCGAGCATCCGTTCGACTTGGCCATCGAGGAGGGCCGCATTGTCGGGATGATCGAAACCATGCTTGCCGGCGACCATTTGTGGATCGAGAATGTCTGCGTCGCGCCGGAGGCGCAGGGCAGGGGGATCGGGCGGCTGCTGCTGGAAGGGGCCGAGCGGAAGGCGATCGAAGCAGGCCGTCCGGAGCTGCGCCTGCTGACCAACGGCGCTTTCGAGGCCAATGTGTCGCTGTATAAATGGCACGGCTATACGATCGACAGGGAGGAGCCGTTCATGGGCGGCTTGACGGTCTATATGAGCAAGAAATTGACACGATAGCGGGCAAGCGGAGGAATGGATACGACGATGGCTGCCAGGATCAAATTGAAGCAACTTCCAGGGCTGTACGCGATTTCACGGCTCGGGGCGAGCGACAGCATTCCCGGCTGGGCGGACGGGCCGGGCTTCGTCAGCATCACCAGGACCGATGACGAGCTCTCGATCACTTGCCTGCAGGATCGCGTTCCAGGCACGGTCAAGCACGACGGCGACTGGGTCGCCTTCAAATTGCAGGGGCCGTTTGCTTTCGACGAAACCGGCATCGTGTTGTCGGTCATCCGGCCGCTGTCGGAAAACGGGCTGGGCATCTTCTTGGTGTCCACCTTCGACGGCGATCATCTGCTGGTGAAAGCGGCGGACCGGGATGCGGCGAGACAGCGTCTGGTTGAGGCAGGACACACGCTGCTGTAGTTCATCCATGCCATCGAAAACGGCTGGGTTCGCTGGCCCAACGCGTCTGGCTCAATCACTGGCGTGCTGGCTCAACCACTTCGGGGGTTGCGTTTGACAGCGGCGTTTGCGCATCGTTATCTCTAGCCATATATCACGGCCGAAACGGCCACGCGACGCGCCCCCAGGAGAAATCATGTCACACAATCTGCAGTTCTATATCGATGGCGCGTGGGTCGATCCTGTTGTGGCCAACACACTCGATGTCATCGATCCGTCGACCGAGGATGCCTTCGCGCAGATATCGCTCGGCACCAAGGCCGATGTCGACAAGGCGGTGGCCGCGGCCAAGCGCGCCTTCAACACATTCGGCTTCACCTCGGTGGAGGAGCGCCTCGACATCCTGAACCGCGTCATCGCGGTCTACAAGAAGCGCAGTTCCGACCTGGCGCTCGCCGTGTCGCGCGAGATGGGCGCGCCGCGCCAGTTCGCGCTCGACAGCCAGGTGGGCGTCGGCCTCGCGCATCTGACGAAGATGGCCGAAGTGCTGAAATCGTTCGAGTTTCGCCACGTCAAGGGTTCCTCGCTGATCGTCAAGGAGCCGATCGGCGTCGTCGGCCTGATCACGCCGTGGAACTGGCCGCTGAACCAGATCACCTGCAAGGTGGGCCCGGCGCTCGCCTCCGGCTGCACCATGGTGCTGAAGCCATCGGAGATCGCGCCGATCGATGCCATCATCTTCGCCGAGATCCTCGACGAGGCCGGCGTACCGAAGGGCGTCTTCAACCTCGTCAACGGCGACGGCCCCGGGGTCGGCCAGGCGCTGTCCAGTCATCCCGACATCGACATGATGTCGTTCACCGGTTCGACGCGGGCCGGCATCCTGGTGGCCAAGGCGGCCGCCGACATGGTCAAGCGCGTGCATCAGGAGCTTGGCGGCAAGTCGGCCAACATCCTGTTCCCCGATGTCGACCTCGCCACCGCTGTCAGCAAGGGCGTCGCCGGCTGCTTCAGCAACAGCGGCCAGTCCTGCAATGCGCCGACGCGCATGTTCGTGCCGCGCGACCGTCACGACGAGGCGGCGGGCTACGCCAAGGCGGCGGCGGAAAAGTTCACCGTCGGCCCGGCAGACGCCGGCACCAAGCTTGGCCCTGTCGTCAGCCAGGTTCAGTTCGACAAGATCCAGGACCTGATCCAGGCCGGCATCGACGAGGGTGCGACGCTGGTCGCCGGCGGCCCCGGCCGCCCCGCCGAACTCAACCGCGGCTATTACATCAGGCCGACCGTGTTCGCCGACGTCACCCACGACATGCGCATCGCGCGCGAGGAGATATTCGGGCCGGTGCTGGCGATCATGCCCTACGACACGGTCGAGCAGGCGGTCGAGCAGGCCAACGACACGGTCTACGGGCTCGCCTCCTACATCCAGGCCAAGGACATCCAGAAGGCCCGCGACGTGGCTGCACGCATGCGCTCCGGCAACGTCTATATCAACTATCCGACCTGGGACGCCGGCCTGCCCTTTGGCGGCTACAAGCAGTCGGGCAACGGCCGCGAGTATGCCGAGTATGGGCTTGAGGATTTTCTGGAGATCAAGGGTATCGCCGGGTATGAGGCAGCGGAGTAGGTACGACACTGGCGCCGACCTTGCAGGAGTTCCTCGCCCCCACGGAGTGGGGGAGAGGTGGCCGCGAAGCGGTCGGAGAGGGGGCTGCGGCGCTGATGAGGTCGCGCTGAATTCTTCCAGGGCTGCGCCATCCCCCGCTCCGTCTCGGCTTCGCCAAGTCACCTCTCCCCCATTTCACGGGGGCTTGGAACGCTAGCTCCGTACTTGCCAATTGGCAAATACATGCTATATCTCTGCCAATAGCAAGGGTGAGCAAAATGCAACTTCAGTCCATCGTCGCCACGCCGGCCACGGTCGGCAGCGCCATTTCGGAGGAAGAGGCCGGTGCGCTGGCGCGCACCACGGTCAATCTGTTCAAGGCGTGGAACCTCACAGATCTCGAGGCCTGCATCCTGCTTGGCGGCATGTCGGCGCGGACCTGGGCACGCTGGAAGGAAGGCGGCATCGGCCGGATCGACCGCGACCTCCGCACCCGCATGGCGCATCTAATGGGCATCCACAAGGGCCTGCGCTATCTCTTCACCGAGCCGGCGCGCGGTTATGCCTGGATCCGCAAGCCCAATGCCACCTTCGGCGGCCAGTCGGCGCTCGACCTGATGCTGCGTGGCGAAATTTCCGATCTTGCGGCCATGCGTGAATGGCTCGATGCGGAGCGTGGTGCATGGTGAATGGGCTCGCGGTCCGGCGCCGCGTCCACTGGCACCAGACTTTTCGCATCATCCGCTCCATCCATCCGCCGATCGACCTCTTCGAGGACATTGCCGACCCGCGCGACTGGGAGGCGCTGGCCGCCGTCGAGGAGAAGACCAATCCGCGAATCCGGCTCGAACTCGGCGACCTCGGCAAGGTGCCTGCCGCGAGGCGAGTGTCCGGCCCCGGCGCCAGTTTCGTGATGGCGCCCTTCGTACATTGTTCGACGCTGCGGCCCGGCCGTTTTTCCGATGGCAGCTACGGCATCTATTATGCCGGCGACAGGGAGGACGTGGCGCTGGCCGAAACCATCCACCACCACCAGAATTTTATGCGCGCCACCAGTGAGGATCCGGGCTGGACGGCGGATTTCCGCGTGCTGATCGGCAGCGTCGATCGCGACCTCCACGACGTCAACGCCGTGCCCGGCGTGCTCGACCCCAACGACTACACCGCCTCGCAAGCGGAGGGGCGGGCGCTGCGGGCCCAAGGCAGCGACGGGCTGGTGTGGAACAGCGTGCGCATGGCGGACGGGCAATGCATCGGCATCTTCTGGCCCGATGTCATCCCCGTCCCGGTGCAGGGCCGGCACTACTCCTACCATTGGGACGGCAAGCGCGTGGATTTCGTGCGCCAGCACGATACGGGCAAGGTGCTGTCGGTCACATGATGGGAGCGCGTCCCTCAACGGGCGACGGAAACACCCGGCGGCGCTACTGAGGTTTCCGGCCGTGACCTGAGAGCAACGTTCTCCGATCGCCCGCAAAATTGGCATGGATTACCTGCCATATCGCCTCTACCCGATCTATATATCGGTTGAGATCGATGCGAGGTGAAGATGGACCACGACATCATATTGAAGGCGTTGGCGCATCCGTTTCGACGGGATGTCCTTACGTGGCTGAAGGAGCCTGAACTGCACTTCGCCGCGCAGGCACATCCGCTCGAGATGGGCGTCTGCGCCAGCCAATTCGACCACCGCGGCCTGGCTCAGTCCAGTGTTTCGGCACATCTGGCGACGCTGGCGTCCGCCGACCTCGTTACGACGCGGCGGGTCGGCCAATGGGTGTTCTACAAGCGCAACGAAGAAACCATCGCCGCCTTCCAGGCTGCCTTGTCCGATCTCTGACGATCCTCCCCATTCCCCCAAAATGCATGAAAGGCATTTCTCATGGCTACCCTCTTTGATCCCTTGCGGGCCGGTGACCTGACGCTGGCGAACCGCATCGTCATGGCGCCGCTGACGCGCAATCGCTCACCCAATGCGGTACCCGGCGACCTGTCGGTCACCTACTACGGCCAGCGCGCCACGGCGGGGCTGATCGTGACGGAGGCCACCGCCATCAGCCATCAGGGCCAAGGCTATGCCGACGTGCCCGGCCTCTACGGGGCGGATCAGCTTGCCGGCTGGAAGCGTGTCACGGACGCGGTTCATAAAGGTGGCGGCAAGATCGTGGTCCAGCTCTGGCATGTCGGACGCATCTCGCACAATTCGTTGCAGCCTGACGGCGGCAAGCCGGTGGCGCCATCGGCGATCAGGGCAAAATCCAAGACGTTCCTGGTCAAGCCGGATGGCAGCGGCGAGTTCGTCGAGACTTCCGAACCGCGCGCGCTCGACGCGGCCGAAATCCCCGGCATCGTCGATGATTTCCGCCGCGCCGCCAAGGCGGCGATCGAGGTGGCCGGTTTCGACGGCGTCGAGATCCATGGCGCCAATGGATATCTCATCGACCAGTTCCTGCGCTCGGGCACCAACCATCGCACCGACGATTATGGCGGCTCCATCGAAAACCGGGCGCGCCTCCTGTTTGAGGTGGTCGACGCGGTCACGGGCGCGGTCGGCGCCGGCAGGACCGGGATCAGGCTGTCGCCGGTAACGCCCGCCAACGACGCTTCGGATGCCGATCCGCAGCCTCTGTTCAACCATGTTGCGGCGGGCCTGGGCAGCCGGGGCCTCGCCTATGTCCACATCGTCGAAGGCGCGACCGGCGGCGCGCGCGACTTCAGCCAGGGCGACAGGCCGTTCGATTACGAAGACCTCAAGGCCTCCTACCGCAAGGCCGGCGGCACCGGTGCCTGGCTGGTGAACAATGGCTATGACAAGGAATTGGCCGAAAAGGCTGTCGGGGACGGCTACGCCGACCTTGTCGCGTTCGGCAAGCTGTTCATCGCCAATCCCGACCTCGTCAGCCGCCTGAAGCGGAATGCCGAACTGAACGCGCCGGACAAAGCGACGTTCTATGGCGGCGACGCCAGGGGCTATACGGATTACCCGTCGGCGGCCTGAGCCCAGACGTTTGCCCTTTCGCCCGCGGCGGAAGGGCAGCTGGTCGCCTGACGCGACGATCCGGACCGAATTTCGGTCCGAACGGCCATCGCATTCCAAGCCCAACAGTCCTCAGTGCCTGAGAATCTTGCTCAGGAAGGCACGGCTGCGGTCGGTCTTGGGCTGCGAGAAGAACTCATCGGGCGTGCCGCTTTCGACGATGGCGCCGGCATCCATGAACACCACGCGCTGGGCGACCTTGCGGGCAAAGCCCATCTCGTGCGTCACCACCATCATGGTCATGCCTTCCTCGGCGACCGCCACCATGACGTCGAGCACTTCCGAAATCATCTCGGGGTCGAGTGCCGAGGTCGGCTCGTCGAACAGCATGATCTTGGGCCGCATGCCGAGGCAGCGCGCGATCGCCACGCGCTGCTGCTGCCCGCCGGAGAGCTGCGCCGGATAAGCGTTGATCTTATCGGCGAGCCCCACCTTGGCCAGCAATTCGCGCCCGGCATGCTCGGCCTCGGCGCGCGGGATCTTGCGGACATGGATGGGTGCGAGCGTGACATTTTCGAGCGCGGTCTTGTGCGGGTAGAGGTTGAACGACTGGAAGACGAAGCCGATCTCGGTGCGCAGCTGCGTCATGTTGGTGGCGCGGTCGCCAAGGCGCTGGCCGTCGACGACGAGATCGCCGTCCTTGATCGTCTCCAGCCCGTTGATGCAACGGATCAGCGTGCTCTTGCCGGAGCCGCTCGGTCCGCAGACGACGACCACTTCGCGCGGCTCGACGCTCAGCGTGATATCCCTGAGCACGTTGAGCGAGCCGAACCATTTGTTGACGCCGCGAAAGTCGATCATGCCCGTTTTGTTGAGACCCGCATTGGTCATGTCTGTTGGCCCTTTGGGGTTCGATGTCACAGCTGCACCTCGCCATGGGCCGCGCCCATGCGGCGTTCGAGCCGGCGAGCCAGCATGATCAGCGGATAGCAGACGATGAAATAGCCGACGCCGACAAGGAAGAACACCAGGAGACCGTTGGGCACGCGCTGCACCACCAGCCAGCCGACGCGGGTGAGGTCGGTCAGGCCGATGGCCGAGACGACCGAAGAATCCTTGATCAGCAGTACATATTGCCCGACCAGCGGCGGCAGCACGATACGCATCGCCTGCGGCAGCACCACCTGGCGCATGCGCTGCCAGCCCGACAGGCCGGATGCAAGGGCTGCCTCGACCTGGCCTGTCGGCACGGACCGGATGCCGGCGACGACGATCTCACAGATGAAGCAGGCGGCCAGATTGGTCAGCGCGATGATGCCGGCGGTGAAGGCGTCGAGCTCGACGCCGAATTCCGGTAGGATGAAGAAGATCAGGAATATCTGCACCAGGAACGGCGTGCCGCGGATCAGGTCGACCCAGGCGCCGATGACGCCGGCGATCAGCCGGTTGCCGCCGGTGCGCAAGATGCCGAGGCCGAAGCCAAGCACGGTGCCGAGCACCAGGCTGATCAGCGACAGCACGACGGTCATGCCGAGGCCGCGCAAGGCGAGGGGATACGAGCCGGCGAGGCTGAGGAACTGTTGCCAGATCATGCCCGCGCCCCTGCTGTGCCGAGCCAGCGGCTGGACAGAACGGCCAGTCCTTTCAAGCAGTAGTAGAGCAGCAGGTAGAAGGCGGCGATGGTGAGGAAACCCTCGGCCGGCATGAAGCGGTCGGAAGCGAGCAACTGGCCGGCGCGCGTCAGCTCGGCGACCGAGATCAGCGACAGCAGAGCGGAATCCTTGACCAGCACGATCGCCTGCCCGAGCAGCGGCGGGATCGTCACCTTGAACGCTTGCGGCAGCACGACCAGGCGCATGCGCTGGACGTAGATCATGCCCGAGGCGACGCTGGCTTCGACCTGGCCGCGCGGGATCGACAGGATGCCGGCGCGAATGATTTCAGCGACATAGGCGCCGCTGTTCAGTGACAAAGCGAGGATGCCAACGACCAGCTCGGGCAGCACGAAGCCGAGCCGGGGCAGGCCGAAATAGAGGAAATAGAGCTGTGCCAGCAACGGCGTGGCGCGCACGGCGTCGATATAGGCCTTGGCCGGAACCCGAAACAGCCAGCCGCGCTGCAGGCCCATGGCGCACAGCACGATGCCGACGATCAGCGCGCCGACGAAGGACAGCGCCGACAGCCAGACGGTCGTGACCAGGCCCTGCCCGAACAGGGGCAGATATTCGACGATGGTGCGGAAACTGAAATTTTCGAGCATGGGCGTGAACAGTGAGTAGGGAGTAGTGAGTAGGCAGTAGCGAGTAGCGAAGCGTATCCGGAATGGTCGATTCTCCATTCACCGGTCACTATTCCCTACTCACCACTCCCCTACTCACTAATTTCTCAGTGATCCTTCTTCCAGGCGTCGGAATTGACCCAGTAGTCGAGGTTCTTCTGCAAGCGGCCGTCGATGGTGACCTGGTTGAGGAACAGGTTCATCCAGATCAAAAGGTCCGGCTCGTCGTAGCGAGTGGCGAAGGCAAGCGGCTCTTTCGACAACGGATCGGGCATGATGGTGAAGGTGCCGGCCGGGTAGGCGGTCGACTGGCCCTTGACCGCCGAGACGTCGTTGACGCCGCAGTCGGCCTGGCCGTTGTTGACGGCGTCGAGCAGCAGCGGACCGCCGCCCTTGTAGCTCTTGATGTCGGCATCGGGGAAGGCGGCCTTGGCTTCCTTCTCGCCGGTCGCGCCGAGCAGCACGGCGATCTTGGTGCCCTTGGCCTTGCAGTCCTCGGTGGTCTTGAATTTGCTGTCGGCCTTGGTGAAGACGGTGCTGCCTGTGTACATATAAGGCGTGGTGAAGGCGACCTTCATGCCGCGCGCCAGCGTCGGCGTCATGTCGGCGACCAAGAGATCGGCCTTGCCCGACAAGAGCGCGGGGATCAGGCCATCCCAGTCGAAGTCGAGGAAGGTGATTTTCACACCCATTTCCTTGGCCATCAGTTCGGCAAGTTCGACCGAACTGCCGGTGCGCTCGCCATTGGCGCCGACCAGCGAGAAGGGCGGTCCCTGGGTCTGCACGGCAACGCGCAGTTCGCCGCGCTTGGTGATGTCGTCGAGCGCGCCGGCACTGGCGGCCGTGGTGAGGCCGGCGAGTGCGAGTCCGGCGATGAAAAGTCTGGCAATCTTCATTTGGCATTCCTCCTTGTTTTATTGTTCCACGTTGTTGTTTCACCCTTCGGGGTGCTTTTTTGAGCGGCAGCGCCGTTGCCGGCGGCGGCCACCGTTCGCAAATCTCTCTCCTCAGTCCCGGGCCACCGTCTCGGAAACCGTGATGCCACGCCGGGCCAGTTCCTCGAAGAAGCTGATGTCCGGCACGTCGAGCAGCGGGTTGAGCAGGCCGGGCTTGGTGATCTCGCCGCGCGCCAGCATCTGCGCTACGATGCTGGCGGGATAGCCGACGCCCAGGCTCATGCCGAACAGGCCCGAAGCCAGGTCTCGCTCGATGATCAGGTCCGAAGTGACCGTCTTGGCGCGGCCGCCCTCGAGGCCGGAAAAGACATTGCGCATCACGCACAGGTCCTTTTCGCTGGGGCCATATTGCAATTGCGGGCCGAGCAGCCGGCCGAGGAATTCGCGCGGACTGGCGCCCGTACCGGGCACCTTTTCTTCCGAGAGGAAGCCGAGTTCCTTCAGCGGTGCCCAGAAGGCCGACCATCCCGGCCAGCGCAGCGTATAGCGTCCGGAGCGGCGCAGCCCTTTTGCCGCGGGAAGCATCTCGACGTAATGCAGCGCATCGCCGTTGGGGAAGGCTTCCAGCATGCCGAGGCCCGCGACCTCGATCTCATGGATGAAAGGATTGTGGTGCTGCTGGCCGGCCGGGACCGCGACGCGTTGCCCGTCCTCGACCATCACGCTGTCGCGGTTCTGGCTGACCAGAACCATGTCGAAATTCCAGCTCACCTTGTAGCAAAGCGGCTTGGCCATCGCCTTCGGCTCGGGGATGCCGCCGCAATAGGAATCGATCGCGGTGATCGCGTCGAACTGGCGCGCGGCGCGCGCGTAGAGCACGAGATCGATGCCGGGGTCGAGTCCGCATTCGGTCATGATTGCCACACCGGCCTGTTCGGCGGCCTGCGCCAGGTCGGCGATCGCCTTGCCGTAATTGGTGGTGACCAGCGGCGTGCGGGTTGCGATCGCGGCTTGCACCGCCTCGCGCATCAGTGGTTGCGGCAACAGGTCGATGACGGCGTCGACATCGGCCAGTACAGTGGTCAGGGCCGGGCCGATCGCGCCCTCGGGTACGACGAAGCGCACGCGGGAAAGATCGGCCAGGCCGTCAAGCCGGGCCGGGCCGTCCGGTGCTGTATCGACGCAAACCACTTCCTCGACACCACTGGCGACGAGATCGGCAATGGCCGCCCGGCCTTGTAGCCCGAGGCCTCCGAGAACCGCGATCTTCATGCCGGCTCCTTGCGATCGTCCGACCAGCAGCCTTCCGGCAGGCTGACCCATTTGTTGCAGGACGCCATGACGACGAACGTCTCGCTGCGCACGACTTCACCCGGCTCGCCCGCGCCCGGGATCAGTTCGCTGGTGACGCGATAGAGATCGGCGACGTCACCGGCCACCGTCACGTCGACGATGATATCGAAGCGCCCGGTGACCACCGAGGCCGAATTGACGAAGGGCAGTTCCGAAATGCGCTGCGCCAGTTCTCGGGCACGGCCGCGGCCCTGGGCATTGATACCGACAATGGCCGAGATCAACTCGGGGCGCTCGGTAAGGTTCAAGAGCCCGACAATCTTGAGCAGGTTGCGGTCGAGCAGGTTGCGCAGCCGCGAGCGCACCGTCGGCACCGAAATCGCCAACATCTCGGCGAGGCGGTTGATGCCCGGCTGCGCATCCTGCGACAGCTGCTTGACCAGCCGCCGGTCGGTCAGATCGAGATGTTCCCGCAAAGCCCCGTCTTTCATAAACAGAAAGAAAATCGGCAATTATTTTGCCTATATGCAAATAGGCTACGTCACAGACTTTTGAAAAGCAAGGTGTTGTTTAGCGTGGACGGCAACAGCGCACCGCTCCGCGCGCGGTTGCCACCGCCGGCGTTCCGTTGTCAGGCTCAGGCCAAGGCCGCGGCAAGCAGCTTTGCCTGCGGCGTTAGCTCGTCGAAGCTGCGGGCGCAGAGATTGAGCTGGCGTGTTGCCCAGTCGTCGGTCAGCCGTAGGCTGCGCAGCGTGCGGGCGGAGCGGCGCGCGGCACTTTCCGGAACGACGGCAATGCCGGCGCCCTGGGCGACCAGCCGGCAGACACTGTCGAGGCCGGGCACGCGGATGCGGAAGTGCAGATGGCCGCCAAGGCGGGCGGCCTGACGGGTGATGTGCTCCTGCAAGGGATGGCCGGCGCTCAGGCCGACAAAGGCTTCGCCGAGCAGGTCGCCGAGGCTGGCGGTGTGGCCCTTGAGGCCGGGCCAGTCTCGCGCGGCGATCACCACGAGCCTGTCGATGAAGAACGGCTTCTGCTCCAGATGCGAGAGGCCGGCCCAGGTCGCGGCGATGCCGAGATCGGCGGCACCACTTGCCACCGCCTCTGCGATCTCGTGGCTGGGGCGCTCGTCGAGGTCGATGTCGATGCCGGGATGCGCGACGAGGAAGGCCGGCAGCATGTCGCGCAGCAGCTCGCTGGTGGCGGCCGTGTTGGCCATCAGCCGCACGCGGGCACGCAAGCCCGTGGCATAGGCGCCGAGGTCGCCGGCCATCGCCTCGATCTGGTTCTGCACCGCGCGCGCATGGTGCAGCAGCGCCTGTCCGGCGGCCGTCGGCAC